>JBKJTE010000113.1:0-3564 GCA_046590495.1 Gemmatimonas sp.
CTTCGATGAGATCGGTCGCTGTCGGCCCGATGTCGCGAACAAGCTCTTCCCGATCATTCACGAACGTCGCATTCAGGGCATCGATATCGCGTCACTGCGCTATCGCTGGGCCGCGACCAACCCGCCCGCCGAGGCGCAGGCCGAAGGAGACCCGCGTTACGATGGCGTGGAGACGCTCGATCCCGCGCTCGCCGATCGCTTTGCGTGGGTCATCGCGCTGCCGCGCTTCGCTGATCTCTCGGATGCCGACCGACGCCTCATCATCCGCGGCATCGGTGACGCGCCTGATACCGAATCGGGGCGTATCGTCCGCGAACTCGTGCACGCGACGAAAGCGCTCATCCCCACGGTGCGGGCGCAATCCGGCGACGCACTCGCCAGCTACGTCGACGTCCTCATCGCCCGACTCGGCGCCGCCCAAATCACCATCGGTGGGCGCCGCGCAGCCACACTCCTGCGCAACATGATCGCGAGTCGAGCGGCGCATCTCGCCCTCGGCCTTCCCGGCGACGAACGCGCGTGCCGCGCGGCACTGTTCGCGTCCATCCCGGATATCGTGCGCACCCACATCGCACGGTCCATTCTGCTCGCGGCGCATGAAGCGGCATGGCGCGAAACGTCGCTCGACGATGACGACCCACGCCGTACGCTGCTCGCGGTGCGGGATCCGCTCCATCGCGTGCTGCTGTCGCTCACGCTGCCGACGCTCACGCCGATCATTCGTGGCGAAGCGCTGTGCGGTGCGCTTGCTGAATTGCACAAGGCCCACGCATCCGTAGCCGCGTGGTGCGTTTTGCCGCACGTGCTCGATACGAATTTCATCACGGCCATCGCCGCCGAGACCGCGGCCACGCTTGTCGCTGCCGTCGCGCGCAACGGCGCAACGGTAACGGGATTCGGGCCGAGCCGCGTATGGGCCATCAACGTACGCGGCGCGCTGTCACGAACGTCGCTTGCGGAGAACGACGCCGAGTATGTGCACGGTGTCATCGCCACGTACTACTCGCCACCGCAGCAGCTCACCGGTACGTCGCAGCCCGACAGCATGACGATCATCGAGCAGTTGGTCGGCATCGTCGCGACCTGTCGTTCGGCCCTTTCGTCGACGACTTCAACGCAGTCCCACACGATCGCGCCGGTGGCCGCATGACATCCACCGCGATGAATCATCGTCGCGCCGATCACGTCGGCGTGCTGCACAACTCGGGACCCTCGCCGATGTCGGTCTACAAGACGGCCGCTGTCGGCTCCGTGTGGCGCGTGCTGCCGCAGGTACTCATCCGCGATCTCCTGCGGCATCACGGGATCGAAGGAGGCCATCCGTTTTGCGAACTGACCATCACGGAGCCGATCCTGCACCCGCGGATCATCGATATCGCGGTCTGTGCGGCAGTCGTGCAGCTGGAGGAGTCCGGTGTTCGCGTCGAGCGGCCGTCGAATGCAGTGTCAGCGGCGCGCGAGCTGATCGCGCGTGACGCGCCCACGTTCCGCGACAAAGGCCGGTCGCTGGGCCCGCGTACACGCGCCGGAACCGATCGTGCCGTACGGCGGCTGCTGACGTTGCGCAGCATTCTCGATTCGTGCGGCGCGCTGCCGCCGTTCGTCGGCATCACCGAATGGGCGGCCAACCCCGGCACGACTCAGCCAAGACCATACCCGTGGCTCCCCGCACACTCCGACGCGAGTGGCGATCCACATGCACTCTCCATGGCGTGGGCGCTGCTTGCACTCGCGCATTATGCGAGGCCTGTGTTGTTGTTCCGGCGCATGCCGACGTTTGATGGTTTCCGCAGCACCGGCGCGCTGTTGCTGCGTTGGTTCGGCAATATGCCCGTAGCGTCGACGGAGCTGTCATGACGCAGGCACGGCTCATCTACCCATCGGTGGATAGCGTCGTCACCAGCGTGCTCAGTCTGGTGGGTGTGCACACCCGCGCGCTGCACGCGATGCTCACCGTATCGTCGGTCGAATGGAGCACTGAAATTTCGACGGCATGCGTCGAATGCGTCGACCGTCCGCGCCTGTTGCTCAATCCGGACTTCGTCGCGAAGTGGTGCACCACACCACAGCGACTCGCAGCGCTCATCATGCACGAGTTGCTGCACATCGCGCTTGGCCACACGCGCCTGTATCCGCAACCGACGATTGCGCACAACATTGCGTTCGACGCGATCATCAATCGCACCGTCCTCGAGACCATGCGATGTGCCAACATCGACATGGTTGAATATGCCGCGCTCTTCACCGAGTTCTACTCGGCGACCAACGCGCCGTCGTTCCTGCTCAGGCCACCGTCCGGATGGCCGGATCGTCCAGATTGGGACGCATCGGCCGGCGCGCCGGAATCGTTGCGCGCAATTCACCACCAGCTGTATGGCTCCACACGCGCCGGTCAATCGCACGGATACCAGGAGGTCACCTATACCGACATCATCGACGCGTTGCGCAAGAGCGAAGTGCCGCTCGACGGCGACCTCCTGCTGCTTGGTGGACACGGCGCGACGGCCACAGAGCTGGCCGCACTGTCGGGCACGCGCGACACCGATGCGGCGCAGGCGTATGACGGCGCGTTGCAAGTGCTCGGCGGTCAGCTTCCAGGCGTCGGCGGCATCATGGACCACGTGGCCGTTGCTGATACGGCGCGCACTCCCGCGCTCGAACGCACGCTCGTTACTCTGTTGATGCGCGCATGTAGCACGTCGCCGGGAGGCACGACGCGGTTCGACTGGTATCAACGGCCCGTGCGCGTGGTGCATCGTCTGCACGACCGCCGCGCGGCCAGTCGCGTATTCGCCTATCGACAGTTTGGTGCGCCGCCGCCGCTGTTGTTCGACGGGCACTTGCTCGATCGTCGTCCGTCTCCCGTGAACGTCGCTGTCTATATCGACGTGAGCGGCAGTATGGATCTCGTGCTGCCGCACTTGCGACGGGCACTGCTGACTGTGCGTGCGCGCATAACGCCCACGCTCTACTGGTTTTCGACAGAGGTTGTCGCCGCGACACGCGGACAGTTGGAGCGCGGCGAATTTCCCACCACTGGCGGCACCGCCATTGGCCCCGTGATCGCGCACGCTCTCTCGCAACGGCCCGAGACTCGCGCAGCCGTGATCATCACCGACGGTTGGCTCGAGTCCATCTCGCGCGCCACCGCCAAATCCGTGCGCGCTGCCGGCGTCTCACTTCACCTCGGCATACTCGGTAGCGGACCGACGCACGCGCGCGCGCCGTGGGTCGCATCGAGTACACCACTTCCTTCGCCAAGGATCAAGCAATGAGTTCAGCAATGCGTTCATCAGTAACGAAGTCAGGAGTGAGTCCCGCGCTCCCATCGCCAACATCGCTCGGCGTACGTTTTGCGGAAGCAGTGCTTCCCGGACATCCCGACAAGCTGGCGGACCAGATCGCGGATGGCATCGTCGACATCGCACTGGCAAAAGATCCGCGCGCGATCGTGCAGGTGGAAGTCGCCGTGCATGAATACCGGTGCCACATCAACGGTCGCGTGTCCACCGCAGGCGGTGCGCTCGACCGCGCGTACATCGAGGCAACGGTGCGCGGCGTGTA
>JBKJTE010000136.1:0-8106 GCA_046590495.1 Gemmatimonas sp.
CCAATCGGTGGACACCAGCATGGGCCTCACGCCAACGGGTGGCGTGATCATGAGCACGCGCTGCGGCGACCTCGACCCCGGCGTGCTTGCGTACGTCGTGCGCGAGCACGGCTACACTGCGGTGCAACTGGAGGCGCTGATCGACGCGCGCTCCGGCATGCTCGGGATCTCGGGCGTCAGCGGTGACGTGCGCACGTTGCACGCTGACGCTGCGTCGGGCTCGGTGACGAGCGCGGATTCACGTCTCGCGATCGCGATGTTCACCTATTCCGTGCGCAAGCAGATCGCGGCGATGATGATGGTGCTCGGCGGTCTTGATATGCTCGTGTTTACGGGCGGAATCGGCGAACACGACCCTGCGCTACGCGCGGCGATCAGCGACGGTTTGGAGGCGCTCGGCGTGCGGGATATCGCTGCAGTCGTGCGAGTCATGTCGCCGCAGGAAGAGCAGCAGATCGCGTGGCTGAGCTGGCGCGCGGTCACCGCATCTCAGCGATCGCTATAACCATCCGTTCCTAAACCCGGCCTTCCGTAGCCCACTGCGGATATGCGGGCATGCTCGCGTCAATCGCCACAGAAAGTCAGTACGGTAGTTTTCACACATCAGCACCACCGGACCAAGATTGATGCCGAAGTGATAGGGCGAGGTCCAGCCCAAACCGGTATGCATATCGTTCGGTGTGGTCAGGTTGAAGCTGCAGCGGAAGCAGTATTTTCCGGAGGCCTGAGGATATGTGTCCTGAAAATTCCGCACCGTCGGCAGCACGATCTCCGGTGCGAAGGGCAACGAAGCGACCACCGCCCACGGTGCCACCGTTCCGTCGTCGGGGCCGTAGGGCGCGCCCCGCGCCACATAGTCGAGGAATACGCGATCAATGCCGTTGATCCGCCGTGTCGTCACGCCAGGCCCGTCGCTCGCGGTCAGCCCCCAGAAATTGGTACCGTATCCGTCAAACCCAAGTGGGTTGCGCACTGCGTACTCCTGCTGCACGTAGGTCGCCCGACGGCTGTTCTCGCAGTAATCGATGCCTTTCTCACGCGCGAACGCATCCTGAATGCCGCGGAAATCGATCCAGATGTGGGAGTATTGATGGATGAAGAGCGGACCGCCGTACACGAACTCGTAGCCGTAAATTGTGGTCCACTTATACGTCGAGACCCACGCGGCATAACTTGCATCGGGCAGCGGATGCGTCGGCGATCCCAAGGCGAGCACATACAGCAGGACCGCCTCGTCATACCCTTGCCACCGGTATGGCAGAAAGCCGCTTCCCGGTTTCCACCCATGCGTCATTGTCGCTCCGCCGTCGCACGCCCACGACCACTCCACGCGGCGGTAGAGCGCGTCGGCTAACGTGCGTATCGCCTGCTCGTCTTCGCTGTCGTGAATGAAGTACGCCGCCGCCGAGAGCATGCCCGCAATCAGAAAGCCGCTGTCGACAGTTGATACTTCGCAATCGCCAGCGCGGCGACCGGTGTGCATGTCGAGAAAGTGATAATAAAAGCCTTTGTACCCGGTGGCGTTCGGTGCTGTGCTCTGCGTGCTGGCCCAAAAGAAGCGAAGGCAGGCCAGCGTTAGTCGGATTGCGTCGGCCCGCGTCATCCAGCCGCGCTCTACGCCGACGGGGTAGCATGCCAACGCGAATCCAACTGCGGCGATGCTGGCGGCCGAACCTGGCCGCGACGTGTCGGCGACCAGCCCATTGGTGTCGTTGGTATGCCGCAGGAAATAGTCGAACGCGTGATGCTGCAATGCGTCCAGCCTCGCCTCGCTGAACGCTGCGTCAAAGACCGTAGGCGAGTGCATCAGCCGACGGCGTCCACCGAAGTGCCAACACACCGGCGGCCTACGATCGCGATCGCTGCGCACGGCTCAACCACTTGCGTGACTCCGGTTGAAGCGCGTCTCGGCGTCACGCGCCATCCTGTTCGTACACCACCGTGCATACGCGCTGCCGAAGAGGTGACCAAGCACGCGCGATGCGCCGCCTTCGGGTAGCGCGTAGTCGATGAAGACAGTCAACTCCGATCCACGCAGTAGAGGACATATGAAAAACCCCATTTCGTACGCACCAATCACGAGCAAGTGAGGTGATCCGACGGTCTGCCATGTCTTGCTCAGGGGCGGCGCATAGACCGTCACCGTTTCATCGACCTGCAGCGGAACTCCCAAAACCTTTCCGCCGAGTGAAATTCGCGAATCGACGGCACGACCGTCTTTCTCATCCATGCTGATGGTCATACGAGAGCCTGCCATCTTCCACGAGCGGTCCGTCATGTGGGCAGCCATGCGGCGATGGTCGTCGAGGTACGCAAACACCGCGTTCGGCGCGGCGACCAGCGTCACGTGCGTTTCATAGTGAGTGCGTAAAGGCGCCGATGCATTCACGTCTGAACCGAGCCGGCTTGATTTCCCGTTGCGATTGCGATCGCTGTAACGGTCGCTGAGATCCGCGCCGCTTGAAACACGTGCATCCACTCCTGAAACCGACGCGCGATTTCAGCGACGGCCATCTCACGCGTCATCTGCGCATCACGCCACGCGATCAACGCATCCCAGAAGGTGGTTCGTCCGACGGCAAAGCCGATGTACCCGGGCACCGTCGCTGCCGTGGCGAGCCAGGCGCGCACATGCGCTTCGCTTTCACCGCGGCCGAGCACAATGCAGCCCACGTTGCCACGACCATCGCGTTGAGCTGTTGCCACGATAGTCTCGCAGTCCAGGCGACGATCAAGTCCCTCCACCTTCCACACGTCCGGCTCGACGCCCGCGTCCTGCAATTCGCGAATGGCGCCAACCATCAGCGCGGGGCGCAGATCTCGGTCGTAGGCCACGGAGTCCGCACGGACGTCCAGTAGTTGCGTCGGCGTGGCCGGGACCAGCAGTTCGAACATGTACTTCGAAACGCTACCGGCCAGATACTCCGACAGTTGCCGCAGCCGTGCTGCCTGACGGCGATTCGACGCCATGTCGCCGCCGGGGTTGTAGCGCACGAGCACTTTGCAGAATGTCGGCGCGAACGTGTCGATATGGCGCGCGAAGTCAGTGCCGAACTCGAAGTCGAATTCTTCCTGCCCGCTCTTCTCGGCAGGCACGCAGGTGATCGAGCCGCCGACCTTTGCATCGCGCAGGATATCTGCACCGAATTCTTCGTCGACAAGAATTCCGGCGGCGTCGCGCGGAACACCGCCGTCGACCGCAGCGATGAACCCATCGTAGATCACGCGCTTGGCGGCCGCGACGCGCGCACGCTGTTCCGGATTCAGGGTGCCACTCCAACCGAACATGCCCGTCTCAAACGAAGCGCGGTGATCGAACGGCAGGATGTAGAGCGGCGTTGTGTAACCGCGGATCATGGCGCGCTCCGCGTATCCCACCGATAGCGCACCAGCGCCAACACCCATGGCACTGCAAATGCCAGCAACAGCCACTTGAAGTCGGAGTCGATGACGACGTTCACCACTGCCATCACGCCGATTGACGTCAGCCCGCTGAGCGCCACGACACTCGCGCTCCCCCGCGTCCGCGCGCGAAACGACGTGAAGGCCACGTAGCACGTCAACACGCCGCTCGCGAACATGAAACCACCCAGTACCCAGAAGACCCTGCGCGTCCAGATCAGGAGTCGCGGGAGCTCCGACTGCAGCTGCGTCATCGATCGGCCGATGAAACGCGCGTCTTCCGGCAGCAATGCGGGCCGAACGAAAGCGAAGTACAGTCCGAGAATCATCAACAACGATCCACCGAGCGCGAGCAGGACCGCCGCATACGGTCGCTGCTTACTTGCGGAGGACGTGGGCGTACTCAGGTGCGGTGCTCGCAGCGCGTGCATGGGGGCGCCGCGCCTCATGCGAGACGACCTTTCGGAAGTATGACAGCTGTTCCCGACGGCGACGGCCAGAGAAGCAGCAGCAACAGCGTCGCCACCAGCGGCAGGGCAAGCCATACAAACCCGGACGCGGCCAGCGCGCCGAAGAGCCATCCCGCCCCCGACGCGCCGAGCGTCTGTCCAACGCCCGCCGCTGCAGCGAGGCTGCCCATCGCCGTTCCAAGCGACTGGCGGGCCAGTCCTGCCGCCAGGAACGAAATGACGGGAAGCACGAGTCCCGTGCCAGCGGATGTCAGACTGATGCCGACGAGCATCCATGCGCTCGATTCGTGCCACCCAAGCAGCGCCAAACCGCTCGCGCCGATCAGTGAGCCAACGCCGATAACCAGCCGTGCCGGCGCTGTGTCGAGAAGATTTGTGAAGAACAGGATTGCGTTGACCAACAGCATCACGCCGCTGCACACGGCGAACATCAGCGAGATGTCCTGCGTCGTCGATCCGAGATGCTGTCGACCCTGAAGCACGATGCCGAGTTCGAACCCCGAGACGACGAAATTGACGATCAGACTCAGGAGCCAGAGCCGCATCAGACCGCCGCGGTCGCTCGGCGCCGCATCCACAGCAGCGTTTGGCCTTTCTATCTCGCCCGGTAGCGTCAGCGCCAGACCGAGCATCATCGATGCACCGAGAATGGCGGCCAAGACAAGGACGACGCGGGTAGCAAGAACATCATTCACGGCGCTCGGCGACAGCATGGTCGCGATCGCTGTCGCCACCGCGTTCAACGCCGGCCCGAACAGAAAGCCGAGCAGCGACGCGGCACCGAGCCACGCGAAGCGGCGCGCCCGACGCTCCGGTGGTGTGTACGCTGCGACGAGCGCGGGGACGACGGGTAGTACCGCCGCGACAAAAACCCCGGTCGATGCACGCAGACCATACAGCACCCACAAACCGCTCATGGATGTTGGCAGCAGCAACAACAGGCTGGCGACGTAGCCGGTCAACCCGACGATCAGGATGCGAGGTTGGCCGAGGCGGTCGGAGACCACTCCCCATATCGGTGCGCCCACGAGCACACCGACGGTGTACGCCGCACTCAGAAAGCCGACCTGTCGCGACACCTCGGCCGCTGTCGAATCCGGCATCAGTCGCGCCAGCCACGACGGAAGCAACGGCAGCAGCGAGCCGTATCCAGCCGCCACCACGAAGACGGCGGCAGCAAGAAAAAAGAGTTGCTGCGGCCGAAGGTCGGATTGCGGGGACTTTGTCACCGCGTCGCGTCCGTTGTCGGCATCGTCGCCGACATTCGAGGCTTCCACGAGAAGTCACATTTCGCGGCACCCGACGCTATGGTGCCGGTGCGCGACAATTCGGCGCCCCACTTTTCCGCCAACGGAAAATCAAGGCGGCACCACGTTTGAACGCACAATTCAGATTCCGAGTGGCGCAGAAAAAACTCGGCCACTGGGCATTTTGTGCAATCGAAGGCGACGGTTGCGTCATCGCTGAGGACATCGTGCCACTGGTAACCCGGCGCGCCGAATGGAACAGCGCGGAAGATATCGGTAGCCAGCTTGACCCGTTTGTACGGATCGCGAGTGAATGCGCTTGCCAACAGCAACGGCGGCTCGCCCATCTCGACATAGAGTCGCCAGCCGATGTCGTAAATCAGTCGGTGCGACTGCGCAGTGGATACGCCGTGTTGCTGCAGCAGCTGATGCATGGCAAGCGTTGCCACCGCCAAGTGGGTCGTGAAGACGGCGCCGAGGTTGGGCTCTATGGGAACGGACGGTTCCAGTTCGTAATATCGTGTCCAAACCTGCGCCCAAAAATCGCGTGTTGGCACGCCGAGTGATGTGCGGCTGAGGACGACTGTGGCGTGGCGTTCGAGCAACGTCTTCCACAACGCGCTGTGCTCCAGCGACCGCTGCACGACCGCACCGAACTGTTTGCGCAATTCGTCGGAGAGTTGGACCGTCGCATCCCAATCCCAGCTCTCGTCCAAGGCGTCGGGAGGGAGAAACTCGCCGAGCAGCAGCAGTTCCGGCGCGAGCTGCGATATCCGTCGTTTCACGAGCCGCAGCGACGACGTGCGAGCCGCGTACTCGCGCGCAATAAACGGCCGTGACAGCGATTCAAAGCGAGCGTTGGGCGCGAGTTCGAAGATCAGTGACTCGGCCGTCGTCAACGCCTTTGCATGCAACACAAGTTCACTCGGGAAGACGAAGCCGTGCTCGTATCCCGCAGCCATCATCTCGAGGTACACCCGCGTAAAACTCATCTCGCGGAGCGGTGACCGATAAAACTTCTCCGCCAGCAGTGCGAAACAGTCGTAGAAGGCGTCTTGATTGGCTCCAGGTAGCTGCTGTGTTTGCGCTTTGAAGTGGTGAAAGGCGCGGCGGGTCTGACGCTGCACGACAGCGAACCAGTAGAGAACGAAGTGGTCCCGTTGCTTCGCCGTGAGTTCGCCGTACATCCCGAAATCCAGCAGCGAAAATGTGCCGTCTGGATGAAAGAAAATGTTTCCGGGGTGCAGGTCCGCGTGGAAGAGCCCATCGGAAACGAACATTTGAAGCAGCACGTCGACGAGCAGCGTAACAAGCTGCTGCTTCTCGGGCGTTGCGAGTGTCGATTCGGCCTCGCTCAGACGCATCCCGTCTATCCAGTCCAAGGTCAGCACACGCTGGCTCGTCAGACCCTGGTGCACGCGGGGAAATTTGACATCGGCACGCCCGGCGAAATTGACGCGGAATCGCGCAATCACGTCGGCCTCGTGCGAAAAATCGAGTTCCTGCATGGTGTATCGACTGAACTCGGTGAAGAAGCTGATCAGATTCGCGCGCTTCATCCGTGCCGGGAACAGGCGGGCCAGCCAATGCAGGCCGAATTGCATGGCCTCCAGATCGCGACGCATCAGCCGTTCAATTTCCGGCCGCTGCACTTTGACGGCGACGACGGTACCATCGGGCAGCGTTGCGCGATGCACTTGTGCGAGCGACGCAGAGGCAACGGGTGCATCATCAAACGTTGCAAAAATCTCGTTGATCGGTTTGCCGAGTTCGCACTCGACTAGTTGGCGAATTTCTCCGATCGGTACTGAAGGACCATGCTCCTGCAGCGTAGCGAGTGCGCGCACGTAGGCCGGCGGCAGCACGTCAGGGCGCGTACTCAGGATCTGACCGAACTTGACAAACACTGGGCCCAGCTCGGCCAGACGCGCCGCAAACCGTGCCGGCGCGGCGGCGTCCTCGCTGGAGCTTCGGGAGAAACGGCGCAGAGTTCGATACTCCGCTTGCATCACCCATCCGATCTGTGCCAACCGCCGCAGTTTATGAAATGCGGAGTTGGCTGATGTCGACACGGATCACGCCTGATTGGCGACCGGTGACGCGCCGGCTCGCGTCGGCCGATCACCATTCTTCTGATTCGACTCTTGCGACTGAGCCTTAGGACGCGCCTGCTTGATGCCTGCAAGCTTCGTGCGTTTGAGCAGCAACGCGTTGATCGCGACCACTGCGGAGCTTCCCGACATCGACAGCGCGGCGATCTCCGGACTCAGTGTAAACGGATACAAGACCCCGGCCGCCAAAGGAAAGGCGATCACGTTGTAGCCAACGGCCCACCACAGATTCTGATGCATCTTGCGTAACGTGGCGCGCGACAGCTCGATCGCACCCACGACGTCGTACGGATCGCTTTTCATCAGGACGACGTCGGCGCTTTCCATGGCGACATCGGTACCCGCACCGATCGCGAAGCCCACGTCGGCTTGCGTGAGGGCAGGGGCGTCATTCACGCCGTCGCCCACCATCCCGACCTTCTTGCCCGTCGCCTGCAGCTCTTTCACCTTCACGGCCTTCTGACCGGGCAACACGTCGGCGAGCACGGTGGTGATGCCAAGATCGGCGGCGATTCGCTTTGCCGTGCCGGCGTTGTCGCCAGTGAGCATGACGACCTCGATCCCTCGCTCCTGCAACTTCGCCACGGCGGCTTTGGCCGTTGGTCGTGCGGCGTCAGCGATCGCGATCAGACCAAGCACTTTCCCATTCTGCGCCACGTGCACCACGGTTCGGCCTTCGCTCTGCAACCGGGACGCGGCCACTTCGAGCGACCCAAGTTGGAGTTTCTGCGCATCCATGAGTTTGCGATTCCCCAGAAACACCATGCCGTCGGCGGTTTGCGCCTGCGCACCCATGCCGTCGATGTTTTTGAAACCCGTTGGTGCGACGACTTTCAGCTTTGAAGCTCGTCGCAGAATGGCCTGTGCGAGCGGATG
>JBKJTE010000149.1:0-10557 GCA_046590495.1 Gemmatimonas sp.
CCCACTCCCTCCCCCTCGCCGGCGATCCCGCCGCCCCCTGGCTCCTCCTCCCCCACCACGCCCGCGCCGCCTTCGAACGACTCCGACTCATCGGGCCAGCACTCGGTGACTCCCCGCTCGGCCGCCCCCTACTCGGCGTCAAATGCGGCTACAACGCCGCCTTCCTCGTCCACGCCACCGAACACGACGACGCCACCGCGTCCGTGACCAGCGACGACCGCACCGGCATCGTCGAACGCCACTTGCTCCGTCCCGTGCTTCGCGGCGACGGCATCCCCGAATTCGGCGCCCCAACACCACGCTCGACAACGAAAGCCACGCGCGACGAAGACCTGAGAATTATCTGGACCCACGCACCAGATGGCACGCCGCTTCGGACGCTGCCCCCCTCCGCCACCCGATGGCTGTCGCACTGGCGCCGTCAACTCGAAACACGACGCGATGCGCGATCTCGCACCCCGTGGTGGAGCCTCTTTCGCACCGGCGCCGCACGATACGAAGCCGCTCGTCTCGTCTGGGCCGATATCGGAAAACGTCTCCGCACACGCGTCCTCGACCCCGGCAACCCCACCGTGCCGCTCAACTCCTGCTACGTGCTCCGCACACCGTCCACAGACGACGCATGGGCGCTGAGCGCACTACTCGCATCGCCGATCGGCAGAGCATGGCTCGACTGCCTCGCCGAACCCGCACGCGGTGGCTTTCGCCGCTACCTGGGCTGGACCGTCGCATCGCTGCCCATCCCCGCCGACTGGATCAACGCGCGCAGCAACCTCGCACTGCTCGGCAAACGCCTCGCATCTCGCACCGGCGTCTCCGCCGAAGAGCAGACGGAGATCACCGCCGACGCTTACGGCATTCCCGTCGCGTCGCTGCAACCACTGCTCGACTGGGACTCACAATGACCGCATCATCGCGACGCACACTCCACACGCCAACACTCCCCGCCTGGCATGTCGCCACAAGCGACGCCGTCCGCGCGATTCTCGCCAATGCCTACGCCACCGACGAACCGCCCACAACCATGGGCGACGTCACCCTCATGCCACACCAACGCGATGCACTCGCACGGATACGCAACACCATCCGCGAATTCCACGGGGCACTCCTCGCCGATGAAGTCGGACTCGGCAAGACCTACGTCGCACTCGCCCTCGCACACGACTACCAACACACCCACGTGGTGGCCCCTGCCGCACTGCTCCCGATGTGGCGCGCAGCAATCGCGCGAGCGGCCTTGCAAAACATCGAGCTCCACTCTCTCCACGCCTTCTCCCGCACAACGCAGCCCAAGCCCGACACACCACACGACCAGTCCACACCAGCACGGCGATTCACCCTCGTCATCATCGACGAAGCCCACCACCTCCGCACCCGCAACACCCGCCGCTACCACGCCATCGCTGACTTCGTCGCCGGCCGAGATCTCTTGCTCCTCTCCGCAACACCCATCCACAACAGGTCGCGCGAACTCCGACACCTGCTCGCACTTTTTGCCGGACTTCGCGACGACCTGCTCACACCGGAGTCACTCGCACGCCTGATCGTTCGACAAACAACGACAGGAAGTTCGTCCGCCGGCACTCCAATCGCGCGGCATTCAGCGCCGCCACGCGTGCGCGAACATCCGCCCCTGCGCATTCCGCACGACCGCGAAACCCTCGACGGCATCCTCGCACTCCCGTCCCCGCTCCCAGCGCGCGACGGCGCCGTCGCCGGTGCACTCATTCGACTCGGCCTGCTCCGCGCCTGGTGTTCAAGCGACGCCGCACTCGCCCACACCATCCAACGCCGACTCCTTCGCGGCGAAGCACTCAAACAGGCACTCGTCGCCGGTCGACACCCCACACAAGCCGAACTCCGCACATGGCTGGTCGGCGACCACGAAGTGCAATTGGCGTTTCCTGAACTGCTCGCCGCGCACTCGACCGAAAGCGGACCGCTGCTCGAAATCCTCATCCGACATCTCGATGCACTCGAGTCGCTCCTGAATCATCAACGCCGCCACCACGTCGGCGACGAAACACGCGCCAACGCGCTACGCGACATCGCGACGGCCCATCCAAACACACCCGTGATCGCGTTCTCACAGTTCACACGCACCGTGCAGTCGCTCTACCGCGCGCTGTCGGATATCGCCGGCGTCGGTGCGCTCACCGGTATGCACGCGCACATCGCCAGCGGTCGCATCGCCCGCCTTGATGCCATCGCACGCTTCGCTCCCTCCGCGCAAGGCCGCCCTCCACCGCCCCCGCATCAGGCCATTCGATTGCTGCTCGCAACCGACATCCTCGCCGAAGGCGTCAACCTCCAGGATGCCGGAGTTGTCGTGCATCTCGACCTCCCCTGGACCGATGCCCTGCGCAGACAACGCGTCGGCCGCGTCGCACGCATCGGATCGCAACACGCGTTCGTCGACGTCTATTCGTTCGCGCCGCCGCCCGCCGGCGATCGCGCCCTCGCCCTCACCGCCCGCCTCATCACCAAGTCGCGCGTCGCCACCCACTTCATCGGCAAACCCACCGCTCACCACTCAAATCCAAAACTCAAAACTGGGTCGTTTGTCGCGCCGGCCGATCTCGCCACGGCGCTGCACTCCACCTTCCACCGCTGGCGCGCCGCCGCACCAACTCACTCACTGACAACTCGACCAGAAGCCAACTCCCTCGTCACCAAAGACGTCCTCACCAACACACCGCCCCCCTCAATCCCCGTCACACAGCTCAACGCCCCACATACCGGCTGGCTCGCCGCAATCACCACGCCCGCGGGCCCGCTACTCGTCGCGCACACCAACGCCACCGGTACAGAACCCGCTCGCATCTGGCAACTCGTCTCCACACTCCGCGACCCTCACCATCGCACCCGCCCAATCCCCGAACCACCGCCCAGCGCGCCCCGCCACCCCGTCTACAGCGCCCTCCGCCAACTCCACCACTGGATCGCCGATCAACACACGGCCAACTCCGCCGGCCCGACCCCGGCCGCAACATCGCGCGCACAAACCCTCGCGCGCCAACGCCTCGCCCAACTCGTCTCGACCGCGCCCACACTCGCGCGACGTTCGCTCTCAAGCGCAATTCACGACGCCGAACACGTGATCGAATCGGCAACGGGCATCGGCGCGGAATCCGCACTCGAGACGTGGTCGCGACTCGAACGCGACGCGATTCTGTTGGTAACGCCCGCGGCATGGCTCAGTGCATGGCTCAGTGCATGGCGTGCGTACCCCGCACTCCGACGCAGCCACCCGATATCGGCCGCTCCCATCCACCAATCGGCGGAGGCGCCACGGACGCCGCCTGACACGGCAGACAAGGCAGGCCCGCCTGACACCACCCGCATCCTCGCACTGCTCCTTTTCCGCGCCCCGCCGACATAGCGGTCACGTTATGCTCCGTGCATGACACGACTCGCACTGCTGTTTGACCTCGACGGCACCCTCATCGACTCGATCGGGCTCCTGCTCGATTCAATGCGCTTCGCCTTTGCTGATCGCACCCACGCGCCCACGCGCGCGCAGTGGGTCGCCGGCATCGGCACCCCCCTTCGCACACAACTCGCGGAATGGAGCGCCGACGACGCCGACGTCGATGCGCTCGTTACTCGCTATCGCGAATATCAGGATCTGCACCTGGAACGACTGACGACCGCGTATCCCGGCGTCCTCGACACACTCGCGTGGGTCAGATCCATCGGCCACGCCACCGGCATCGTGACCAGCAAGGGCAAGCAGATGACCGCGCGCTCGCTCGCTCACGTGGGTCTCGCCGACGCATTCGACACCATCGTGACCTACGAAGAAACCACCAGACACAAACCGCTCGCCGATCCGGTGCTGCTCGCCCTCGATCGCCTGCAGATCCCAGCCTCCGACGCGCTCTTCGTCGGTGACTCCCCACACGACATGCACTCCGGCCTCGCCGCGAATGTCGCCACGGCTGCCGCCACATGGGGGCCATTCACTCGCGACGAACTCGCCCCCGCCCACCCCACCTACTGGCTCGACACCATCTCCGACCTCCGCACCATCGTCCCCCCGTTCAAACCTTCCTCCCCTCCACGCAGTCCAAGCTGATGTACTCGCATCCGGGTCCTCATGCTCGCTCAGCTCGTGACCACACCAGTCGCCTTCCACTCTCCGCCATCCGTGTCGGTGCCGGCCGCCTCGCCCGCGTCCGTACCCGCTGACGTGCTGTCAGCGGCGTCAGGTGACCGGCGCGCGTTCGAGCGGGTCTACCGTGCCCACGCCGATCGCGTATTCACGATTTGCGTGCGCATGCTCGGCGATCGGATGCTCGCGGAGGAAGTCACTCAGGACGTCTTCGTTCGCGTTTGGGAAAAGCTCCCCGGCTTTCGTGGCGACTCCGCGTTTTCAACCTGGCTGCATCGCGTCGCAGTCAACGTGGTACTCACCCGACGCAAAACCGTCGGCAGGCAACGCGACCGTACCGTCGACGACGAAGCCGCGATCGACTCCACGCAATCGCGGCACGTCCCGGTCGGCGATCGACTGGATCTCGAGGCGGCTATCGCACTGCTCCCCACCGGAGCGCGACAGATCTTCGTTCTCCACGACGTCGAAGGTTTCACCCACGAAGAGATCGGCGACCAACTCGGCATTACCTCTGGCGGAAGCAAGGCGCAGCTCCACCGCGCACGCCTGCTGCTCCGCGCGGCGCTTTCACGGTGATTTTCGTATGACTGACCCGACCATCAACACCGCGCCAACGTCACCGGATTGCACGACGTTCGAGCGCCTACTCGCCGACCATCTCGACGGCACGCTCGCACCGAACGCGCGCGTCTCGATGGACGACCACCGGCGTAGCTGCGCGTCCTGCAACGCACTCGTGCGTGATCTCGAGGACATCGTCCAACAGGCGACCGCGCTTCCACTCGTGACACCAGCGCGCGATCTCTGGCCCGGAATCGAATCGAGACTCGACACCACCGTCATTCCGCTTGCCTCGCGCACGTTGCTCCAAACGCCTGCCGTAAAAGCAGCGCCGCGTCGTACGATGACCGTTCGCACCTTCGCTATTGCCGCCGCGCTATTGGTCGCCGTGACATCAGCTGTCACCTGGCGACTTGCGCGCCTGCAGCCCGACGGTCGTCGTGCACCCGATCTCGCCATGAACGCCGCTCCGACGGTGCCTTCGGCCAACGCGATGCAGGCAACCGACACCATCCAGGTGCCACTCTCGGTCGACTCGTCGGTACCGGCCCAGCTGGTCGCTTCATCACAAGCCGATGTCGATGCGATCTACGAACGCGAAATCACCTCGCTCCGTCGCGTGGTGAACGAGCGCTTCGCCGAGCTCGACTCCACCACGGTGCACGCGCTCCGTCGTAACCTCGCGATCATCGACGCAGCGATCGAAGACAGCCGCAAGGCACTCAAGCGCGATCCGCGCAGCCGCATGCTATCCACCCAGCTTGATCGTGCGCTCGAAAACAAGCTCGCGCTGATGCGCCGAGTGGCCCTGCTGTGAGAATCCACATGCGTCCACTGCGTCGCTTGACCGCGTTCGCGCTGTCGGTAGTGCTCCCGACATTCGCCCTGCCGCTTGCGGCACGGGCACAGACGTCGTCCGATACCACGTTCAACGTTCCACGCAACGCAGTTATCGACATCACACTCCGCACGGGGCGGCTCTTTATTCGCGGCACCGAGCAGTCGACGGCCGAGCTCCGTGCCAACGATCAGCGTTATGAACTTCGTTCGACGGGCGTTGGCGTCACACTCGCCGCTCGTGAAGATCGTGGACGCGACACAGACGATCGCCGCGCCTCCCGCAGCTCGCGAGATTCTCGAAGCGACCGCGATGGCCGGCTCGAACTCGCTGTGCCTCGCGGCGTGCGCCTAGTGATATCCGCCGGCAGCGCCGATGTCGAAATCCAGGACATCGCGGGTGACGTGGAAGTGCACTCGCTCAGCGGCGATGTCTCCCTGCGTACAATCGGTGGACGCACGATCATCGAAACGCTCTCGGGCGACGTGCAACTCACCGACGGCGCGGCCGACACGCGCGCCAACACGGTGAGCGGCGACATCACCCTCCGCGGTGTGCGCGGCAGCGCACATGCGCACACCACCAGCGGGTCCGTCTCGCTCTCCATGGTGCGTGCGGCCGAAGTGCAGGTCGAAAGCACCAGTGGCGATATCGTCTTTGACGGCGATCCGACGGACGATGCGCGGGTGGAACTCACCTCGCACTCGGGTGACATCACCATCCGCATCCCCGAATCCGCCCGCGGTGCGATGGAAGTCGCGACCTTCAGCGGTGAGATGCGAAGCAACCGCTCAGTGACGCTCACGTCGGGGACGATCGGCAATCTCAATCGAAGCAATCGCAACGAGCGCGGCACACAACGCTACGAGTTCGGCGGCGGCGGCCCTGCGCGCTTCACCGTCACAACGTTCAGCGGCGACATCCGTTTCGACCGCGGCGCGCGATACAACCCCGATTGACCTCTCTGCTTGCGTCACTCGATGGCTCCATGACGAAGCGTGACTTCGCGCTGAACACCTTCCCGCTCGTATCGCCCTCTTCACCGCTCATGCTCCGGAGCGTTTCATGTTTCGCATTGTCCCCCGCACGTTGACTCTCTCGCCGCGAGCGCTCTTCGGCGCTGTCGCACTGTTGTCTGCCTTGACCACGTCGGTCGCGTGCGCGCAAGACCGCAGCTCGCGCGACCGTGATCGCGACCGTGACAGCGATTCGCGCGAACAGCGCAAGGAAAACGCATTCACCTGGTCGGGCACGATCCCTTCCGGCAAACGCATTCTCGTCAAGAACATCAACGGCTCAATTCACGTGGAGCATAGTTCGAATGGCCGCGTGGAAGTCAGCGCCGAGAAGACTTGGCGGCGCGGAAACCCGGATGATGTCCGGATTGAGCAGAAGAAGGTCGATGGCGAGGATGTATTGATCTGCGCGCTCTGGACCGAGGACTCACGCTGCGATGAGAACGGCATTCACAACGAGCGCCGCCGCTCAGGGTGGAACGATCGGAATGACGTCTCCGTGCGGTTTGTCGTGCGCGTCCCGGACGGCGTCCGCGTGGATGTCGCAACCGTGAATGGCGGACTCGAAGTGAGCGGCGTGACTACCGATGTGCGTGCCACCACCGTGAACGGCAGCATCGATGCAAAGAGCGCCGGTGGCCCGGTGCGCGCTAACACCGTCAACGGCAGCATTCGCGTTTCAATGGGCAACATCGGGAACGCTGATAATCTTGAGTACGAAACCATCAACGGCTCCGTCACCATTGAGCTGCCGGCAAACTTCGGCGCACAGCTCGAACTCTCCACCGTGAACGGCCGCGTTACAACCGACTTCCCGATTCTGGTTTCTGGGACGATGTCACCGCGTCGACTCCGCGGCACTGTGGGCAACGGCAACACCCGTATGCGCGCGAGCACCGTGAACGGCAGCATCACGCTCCGCAAGATTGGATCGAACGACTAGCGCTCTACTAGTCTCCGGCCAGCGCCTCAATCGCAGTCGCCAGCTCCAGATCCTTCGTCGTAATTCCGCCCGCGTCGTGCGTGCTCAGCACGAAACTCACTTTCGTGTAGCGGATGTCGATGTCTGGATGATGCGCCATGCTTTCTGCGATCGCCGCGACCTTCCCGATGAACGCAATCCCGTCGGGGAACGTCGCGAAGTGATAGCTCTTCTGCAGCGCGTCACCCTTGCGCGCCCACCCTGGCAGCGAGCCAAGGCCACGCTTAATCTCGATATCGGAAAGCGGTGTCATATGCGGTCCTAGATTATGGCGTTCCCGTGATGATCACAATGCACCGAACCAAATACGACCCAGCCGCTCTTGCCGGAGCTAGCGGTCGAGCACGGCACGCACCTGCGCCTCCAGTTCCTCCGCGCGGAATGGCTTCTGCACAAAGCCAGCCAATCCCTTCCCGACAAACTGCGACGTCACGTTCTGTGCGTTGTACCCGCTCATCAGCACTACACGCACATCGGGATCGAGCGCTCGCAGCTGACGAAACGTCTCTTCGCCATCCAGTCGTGGCATGGTGAGATCGAGCAACGTGAGTCGAATGCGCCCGCGTTCCTTCTGAAACACTTCAAGCCCGTCCACTCCGTCCGCAGCGTCGAGCACATCAAAGCCAAGCCGTTCGAGCACCAGACGTGTGACACGCCGCACCGCCGGCTCATCATCAACTACCAGAATCGTGCCGCTACCCCGCCACCCAGCCGACGGTTCAAGCTGCAGGCGCTCGACCGCCGGTTGGTCGACGGCGGGAAAGAGCAGCTTGAACGTCGTCCCCTTCCCGGGCTCCGAATAGACTTTGATCGCGCCGCGATGCCCTTGCATGATGCCACGTGTCGCCGCGAGTCCGAGTCCGCGTCCAGTGAACTTCGTGGTAAAAAACGGATCGAAGATTCTTGTGAGCGTCTCGGCGTCCATTCCGACTCCGGTATCGGAAACTTCGAGAAACACATACCGGCCATCGGGAAGCGGATCGCCCCCAAGCATTCCGGCCCGGTAGCTCCCGTCGACCAGCTGCGCACCCGTACGCAAAACGATGCTCCCTGGCCGATCCTCCAGCGCATCCGACGCGTTGGTCAACAGGTTCATCACGATCTGTCGCACCTGCGTTGCATCGGCCGCGATCGCCGGCAGATCTGGCGCCAGATCCAGCTGCAACTCGGCTTTCCGACTCATCGCCGATCGCACCAGCGTCAGCATCTCTTCCACGAGCTGTGACAGCCCACACGGCTCGACGATGAAGCGCCCCTTCCCCGCATATGCAAGCAACTGGCGAGTCAGATCCGCCGCGCGCTGAGCGGCGCGTTCGATCTCACCCAGCAACTCTCGTGCGAGCCCCGACGTCTGTGGTTCCGCTGCGGCAAGACTCGCATTGCCAAGGATACCGACCAGCAGGTTGTTGAAATCGTGCGCAATGCCGCCAGCGAGCACGCCGAGGCTCTCGAGCTTTTGCGCCTGCTGCATCTGCCGTTCGAGACGGAGACGCTCATCGTCCATGTCGACTTCCGGCGTCCGGTCGCGCACCGAACCGATGATCCGCCTCGGCGTGCCGTGGCTGTCGCACTCGATATCCGCGACAGATACGAGATGACGCCAACTCCCATCCCCGTGGAGAAAGCGATAGCGCAACTCAAATCCTTTCCCCGACGCGATCGCCGCAGCGCTGGTCGCACGCACGTACGCGACATCGCCCGGATGGATGCGCTCGAGCACACGTTCGCGTACCGGCACAAATGTCGCCGGATCGAGCCCGACCAGCTCGAAGTACTCCGGTGACCAGTCGAGCGATTCCTGCCCCAGCTCCCAGGCGTAGTTGGCCATCCGCGCGACCCGCATCGCGTTCTGCAGATCGCGCTTGCTCTGCTCCGCTGCCCGTTCCAGACGCGTGCGTTCTGTGATGTCCTGGATGGTTCCAAACAGGCTGACGGCACGCCCGTTCGCATCGTATTCAACCTGCCCCAGCACATGACAAACACGCTCGGCGCCGGTGAACGGAAGGATGCGCACTACGATGTCGTACGGCGCGCCGGTTTCGAGCGAGTGTCGGGTCGCGGCAGCATCGCGCGCTCGGTCATCAGGGTGTATGAAATCGTCGATCCGCGCGGTGCTCGGACGATGGTCGTCCGGAAACCCGAGTACGCGAAACGTTTCGTTCGACCACTGAACTGCATCGCTATCCACCTGCCAGAACCAGCTGCCGACACTTGTCAGCTGCTGCGCCCGCGTCAGCGCTCGCTCACTCCGTGCGAGCTGCTCTTCCTGCCGTTTACGCTGCGTGACGTTGGCGAACTGGATGCCGATCGCGCGCCGATCACCGATGTCCACGGGAAAGGAGATGACGTCGAACCAGGCGTCGAGCGCCGCCCAGTACTGCTCGATCTGAACCGTTTCCCGCGTATTGATCGCGCGTTGATTGGCCCGATGCGAATCGGTGCCCATCGTCTGCGGAAAGAGGTCCCAGAGCAGTGCGCCAATCAGCTGTTCGGCCGTTCGATGCAGCTGCTCTGCGCCGGCCGGGTTGATGTAGAGACATCGCCCATTGCTGTCGAGCGCGACGAACGCGGTGGGCGAGCGCTCGAGCATCTCAAAGCGGACCTGCGCTTCAAACGACTCCGGCATCAGGCTCCGTATTTCCAGTTGAAGGCCTTCCCTTCGGCCACCTACGCCAGCGTCGGCGATCTTCAAGTTGTTCTTCTTTGTGAACTCGGCTTCCAGCTCGGGCGGAATCACCACCGGGCGCGGTGTGACGCTCCGCTTAGGCTTGTCCACGGAAATCCCGTCGTCATTGACGATCAGTGAGCCTTTCCAGAAACCAAACGTACAGTGTGCTTTGAACGACGCCATCCCGCACAACATCCCCTTGTACATGAAATGGGGAAGGCTCCACTTCATCGTCTCTTGGGTTTTCGGGCAGGCGGCATGCACCATTTCGCGCAGCTGTTCAAGAATCGGTTGCGCAAACGGCGCCGATTTGGCGATGCAGGCGTCGACGCGTGGGTCGCGTGTGCCGATGTGCAGTGCCATTACTTTTTCGTC
>JBKJTE010000250.1:0-2970 GCA_046590495.1 Gemmatimonas sp.
CCCATCGTGACGATGCTGTCGCGCTTCTCGTTCCTGGTCAGATCGGGGCTGATCGCTTCCCACGAATCACCACGATCGGTCGAACGAAACACACGATTGGCAGCGGCGAGCAGCACACCAGGATCGCGCGGCGACAACATCAACGGTGTATCCCAATGAAAGCGATACGTCTCGCCTTTTGTGGCGTTGGTGACATTCTGTGGCGTGGGGCGAATGCTCCGCGATTCGCCGGTGACGACATTGCGACGAATCATGTTGCCGTCCTGCGACTCGGTATAGACGATGCGCGTGTCCTTGAGATCTGGAATCGCGACAAAACCATCGCCGCCAAGAATCTGATACCAGTCATAGTTGAAGATGCCGCGACTCATTCGCGACGCACTCGGCCCGCACCAGTCATAATTGTCCTGCATGCCGCCGCAGATCTTGTACGGCGTGGCCATGTCGTAACTCACATGGTAGAACAGGCCCACCGGCAAATTGGGAATGAACTGCCACGTGTGCGCCATGTCGTACGATGTTGCGAGACCGCCATCGCTGCCAATGACCATATGATCGGTGTTCTTCGGATCGATCCAGATACCATGTACGTCATCGTGCGTCACAAGCGCAGCATCCGTCTCGAACGTTTTGCCACCGTCGAGCGAGAGGTGCAGACCAACTCCGCCCATGTAGATGCGATCGGCATTGAGCGGATCGATGCGCAGCTGACTGAAGTACATGGGGCGCGCGTTGGTGCTACTCTGCTTCTTCCACGTCGCGCCGCCATCGTCCGAGCGGTAGACGCCAGTGATGCCACTGGCCTGCGATGCACCGCGCCCACCAGCAGGAGCGGCATCGGCTGATTCATCCGTCGGCGCAGCGCCGCGTCCGGCCGCACCAATCGGACCCTCCACACTCGCGTAGACGACTTTTGCATCGCCGCGAAATACTTCGACGGCGATGCGGCCGAGTGCGCCACCGGGAAATCCAGCGCCGGTAACCTTGGTCCACGTAACGCCGGCGTCAGTGCTCTTGTACAATGCACTGCCAGGACCGCCGCCATTCATACAGCAGGTGGTGCGCCGGCGCTGATACATGGACGCGAACATCACGTTCGGATCGGAGAACGACATCGCGAGATCGTTCGCGCCGGTCTCGTCGTCCACTGCGAGCACGCGCGTCCATGTTCTGCCGCCATCGGTCGTGCGATAAATACCACGTTCACCACCAGGTCCAAACAGTGGGCCGGTCGCCGCAACGAGCACGATGTCGTTGTTGGTCGGGTGGATGACAATACGATTGATGTGTTTCGACGTCGGCAGCCCCATCAGCGCGAACGTCTTGCCGCCATCAGTGCTTTTGTAGACGCCGCTCCCCCATGACGTGCTTTGCCGGTTGTTCGACTCGCCGGTGCCGACCCAGACCAGATCGGGATTGGTCTGCGATACAGCGACATCGCCGATCGCCATCAACCCCTCGTTCTGAAAGAGCGGCGTAAACATCGAACCGTTGCTCGTTGTCTTCCAGACACCACCGTGCGCAGTGCCGACGTACCAGATCGCCGGATTCGCCTCGTACACCGCGAGGTCGGCCACGCGACCTGACATTGTCGCGGGTCCAACGGATCGGAAGTGGAGTTTGTCGAACTCCGTCGCGACCGGGACCTGCGAAGGCTGCGCGTGAAGGAGTGAGAACGAGGGGCTCAACGCGAGTGCAATCGCGCTGGTGACGGTGCGGAAAGTTCGGCGCATCGTGATCGGCATTGGAGGCGTCAGGAGGAGTGTTTGCGACGCGACGACAATAACGTCGAGTGAAAAGCAACGCGAGACGACTCGGCCCAACGCGCTACATCACCGCGACGATTTCACTCTCGACAATGGCGAACAGCTGATCGCCTGGTGCAACGCGATAGGCACCAGTTCCTGAAAATTCCGTGAACGCCGGGAGTACAGCGACATGTTCGCCGAACACAAAGCATGGCAGCCTCACTCGGGAATCGCCCCGTCGTCCGAGTGCGACGTGCGGATGCAGGTGCCCCGAGAGCGTATAGCCGGCGGCGTTGGGCTCAGGGTGGTGCGTGCAGGCAAAGGGGCCGAGCATCCACGGTGCATCGAGGCATTCGATATCGAGCGACGAAGGGGGGTCGCCAGCGTGCGCGTCGTGATTGCCGCGCACGAGTCGGATTTGGACATGTGCGTGTTGCGCGCGCCAGTCGGCGATTGTTTCGAGCGTGCCCGGTTGACGACCGGCCTTCGCGTGAAGCATGTCGCCTAAGACCACCAGCTGCTTCGCTCCGGTGGTGCGGAGGACGTGTGAGAGACGGGCGAGGTCAGACGCCGTTGTGCCAGTTGGTATCGGAACGTGCGCGGCGCGGAACGCAGCCGCTTTTCCCCAGTGCAGATCGGCGACCAGCACCGTGTCGTAGGCCGGCAGCAATATCGCACGCTCAGGGAGGAGTGACACACGCTCACCGGCCACAGTGATATCGAAATGCGTCACGGCTGTACGGTAGTGGTGCGTGCTGTACGATCGGCACCGAACAGAAATGTCGCACCTGTGCGCGAGCTTTTCTCCGCGGACACAGTCATGCGTCGCACGCGATCGATGAGTTTCTCGGATGTGAGTTTGCCACGCGAAAAGTCGACGAGCAACGGGAACGCGAGTGGCGTCGCGCGATCGACATCGATAACTCGCACGGTCGCAGTGGAAAGCCGTTCGAGCACCCGGCCGAGTCGACTCGCTTCAAGTTGGCGCTCGAGCACTTCGCGTTGCGCCTGATGGAGGAGCAAGTTATCAGGGTCATACTTTGTGAACACATCGTAGAGCAGCCCACTCGATGCCTGAACCTGCTTGAGTGACTTCACCTGCCCGGGATATCCGGCAAAGACCAGCCCTGCAACCCGTGCAATTTCGCGAAACTGTCGACGTGCGAGTTCCGCCGCGTTGAGACTGTGCAAAATGTCATGCAACAGATGCGCTGTGCTCAGT
>JBKJTE010000318.1:0-9655 GCA_046590495.1 Gemmatimonas sp.
CGAGCCGCGCGCGGTGGTGACCAACGCCGATCTCGCGCTACATCTCGGCGACGCCAGCGTCGTGTGGCTGGTGACCGGACTCTCTGTTGATGCCGCCGACCGCTCCTCCGACCGTCCGGCATACCACGCGACCGGTGACGATCCCGCGGCACTCGTCTACACCTCCGGCACGACCGGAGCCTCGAAGGGCGCGATTCTCACGCATCACAACTTTGCGGCGAATGCCGCCAATCTCGTCGCGTGGTGGCAGTTCACCGCGGCCGATCGCCTGCTTTGCACGCTTCCGCTCTTTCACGTGCACGGCCTCGGCAACGCCATTCACTGCTGGCTGGCAAGCGGCTGCCATATGCGGCTACTCCAGCGGTTCGAGCACGCGACTGCGCTCGACGTGTTCGAGGCCTATCGACCAACCGTGTTCTTCGGCGTGCCGACGATGTACGTGCGACTGCTCGCATCGGATGCGAACCGCGCCGCAGCGATCGGCGCGACGATGCGACTGTTCGTCAGCGGCTCGGCTCCGCTCCCGGCCCACGTGCTCGAAGCGTTCCGCACGAAGTTCAGCCACACGATTCTCGAGCGCTACGGCATGACCGAGACGCTCATGAACATCAGCAATCCATACCGCGGTGAACGACGTCCGGGCACGGTCGGCAAGCCGTTGCCGATGGTCGGCGTGCGCATTCTCGACGAAGACGGTGCGCCCGTCGCTGACGGCGCCAGCGGCGAGCTGTGGGTGAAAGGACCGAACGTCTGCGACGGTTACTGGCGTCGCCCCGAAGCGACTGCCGCGTCATGGCAGGACGGATGGTTTCGCACCGGCGACATCGGTGTGCGCGCCAACGACGGCTACATCACGCTCGAAGGACGCCGCAGCGATCTGATCATCTCGGGCGGCTTCAACATCTACCCGCGCGAAATCGAGGAGCTACTCACTGAACAGCCGGGAGTGCGCGAGGCGTCCGTGGTTGGCGTCGGCGATGCGGTGCGCGGCGAAGTCCCGGTCGCCTATCTCGTGACAGACGGCGCGATCGACGAGGTCGGGCTTGCAGCGACGTTGCGGACCCAACTCGCCTCGTTCAAAATCCCGCGCGCCTACATTCGCGTGGACTCACTCCCCAAAACGGCGCTGGGCAAAGTCCAGAAGCACCTGCTGCCGAAATGGTCGGGAGCCCGATGAATCCGGTGATGAATCACGTCATCAGCCCGGCGATATTGTCCCTGCTCGCGCTGGTGCTGGTCATCGGCGCGAGTCTCACGTCGCGCATAAATGTCGGCGTGTTGGCGGTCGCACTGGCCTGGCCGATCGCCCTGTTCGCGGCTGGATGGAAGGTCGAAGCGTTGATGGCGACCTTCCCGTCGTCGCTTTTTCTGACGCTGGTTGGCGTGACCCTCCTTTTCGGCGTCGCCCAGACCAACGGAACGATGGCTGCCGTAACCCATGCAGCAGTTCGATTATGTCGTGGTAGTGCTGCGTTACTGCCGCTGCTATTCTTCTCGCTCGCCTGTGTTATTTCCACCTGCGGACCGGGCGCGATCGCCACAACCGCACTGATCGCACCCCTCGCGATGGGGATCGGCCACCGCGCCAAGGTGCCAGTCCTGCTCACAGCGCTCATGGTCGGTAACGGAGCCAACGCGGGCAACCTCTCCCCGATCAGCGCGATCGGACTGCTCGTCAATTCGCTCATGGCCAAAGCCGGGCTGGGCGGGCACGAATGGAAGGTCTGGGCGGCCAACTTCTCCGCGCACGCCCTCGCCGCACTCGGCGCTTGGCTCCTCTTCGGCGGACGCGCGCTGCTCAAGGCCGAACGCGTCGCCGTCTCGGAAGACCCAGTCGTCCTCGAGTCAAAGCACAAGCTGACGCTGGTTGTCGGCGTGATCTGGATCGCCGCTGTCGTCCTGCTCAAAGCCAATCCAGGACTCTCGGCCTTCGCCGCCGCCAGCGTGCTCATTCTGGCCGGACTCGGCGATGACTCCGAAATGCTCAAATCGGTCCCATGGGCAGTCATCGTGATGGTGTCGGGGGTCAGCGTCCTGATCGGGGTGCTCGAGAAAACCGGCGGGATGGACCTGTTCACGACACTACTGGCGCAAATCGCGACGCCGGCGAGCGTGAACGGTACGATCGCTTTCGTGACCGGGCTGATCTCGACCTATAGTTCGACGTCCGGCGTGGTCTACCCGGCCTTTCTCCCCGCAGTCCCCGGACTCGTTGCCAAATTGGGTGGCGGAAACCCACTCCAGATCGCGCTCAGCATCAACGTCGGCGCCGCCATTGTGGACGTGTCCCCACTCTCTACACTGGGCGCCCTCTGTATCGCCGCGCTTCCCGCCGGTTCGGATTCCAAGAAGCTTTTCCGAAGCCTTCTCCTGTGGGGATTCAGCATGACCATCGCTGGCGCCCTCTTCTGCCAACTCCTCATCGGAGTCTTCGCCGCATGATGGGTCGACATCCTATTGGTTCCCATTTCCAGACAGTAGAACACGCTCGCGGACGATCGCATCCGCTGGCTCCGGCGGTCGTGCTCATGCTCGTGCTCGGCGCTTTCAGCATCCAACCGGCCGCCGCGCAAACCGCCGCCACTCGGCCGGCGGTAGTGGAGAAGCTCTGGCCAGCCTACGTGCCGTCAGGGCAGACCATCAGGTACGAACAGGATGTGAAATCCTTTCTCGACGCCGACCGGACAGCGCCACCGCCCAGAGACGGGATTCTCTTCATCGGCAGCAGCATTTTCAGGCAGTGGGAACAGCTCAGTGACCAGATGGCGCCGCTCCCGGTCTACAATCGCGCCTTCGGCGGATCGCGTACGTGGGAACTACTGCACTACGTCGATCAGATCGTCATCCCGTACGCGCCGAGATTCGTTGTCTATTACTGCGGCAGCAATGACGTGAACGCGAAGCAGGACGCGGCCGGTATCACAGAACGAACGATCGCGTTCTTCGACCGCGTCCATCGTGCGCTGCCGAACACGCAGCTCTTCTACGTCGACATCCAGAAGGCGCCAGACAAGCGTGCGAAGTGGGCGATCGTCGACTCCACCAACGCAGCAATGCGGCGCTATTCCGCCGAGCACGCCGGGTGGGTGCACACCATCGACCTGAACCCCGTGCTCTTCGACGCGTCCGGAAATATCCGCGGGGAACTGTTCAAGCCGGACAGCCTGCACTTCCTTCAACCCGCCTACCTCGAGTTCACGCGGCTGGTCAAACCGGCGCTCGAGAAGGTTTGGGCGAAACCGTGAATGGCGCTGGCATCTACCGATCGAAACACGCCTTGAGACCGCTCGCATGACAATCACTTCTCCACCCGACGTGCTGAAGCAACTGCGGTCGGTTCGGGTGCTTCCCGTCATCGTACTCGACGACGCGGCGCACGCGTTGCCACTCGCGGACGCGCTGGCCGCCGGAGGGATGCCGATCGCGGAGGTGACCTTCCGCACGGCGGCGGCAGCGGAAGGGATCCGTCGGATCGCCTCCGAACGCTCAGACATTCTGGTCGGCGCCGGGACGGTGCTTTCGACCGATCAAGTGCAGCAGGCGCTCGATGCTGGCGCGCAGTTCATCGTTTCCCCCGGGCTCAACCCGCGGGTGGTCGAATACTGCCAGACGCGCGGCGTGCCGATTTTCCCGGGTGTCTGCACGCCAACCGAAATCGAGCAGGCGCGGGCTCTGGGCCTTCGCGTTGTGAAGTTTTTCCCGGCTGAAGTGATGGGTGGTGCCGGGTTCATCGAAGCGATCGCTTCCGTCTATCGCGACATGGAGTTCATTCCGACCGGCGGGATCAAGCGCGAGATGCTTGCGCGCTACTTCGCAACCGGGCGAGTGGTGGCCTGCGGCGGATCGTGGATGGCGCCGACCAAGTGGCTCCATGATGGCGCTTTCGACCGCGTCCAGACCGAAGCCTCGGCCACGATGGATGAACTCTCGAGGCCGAGGAGCTGACGTTGCATCCGACTAACGGAGCACCGCACGCGGACAACCGGGCCGCCCCGCACGTGGTCGCCTTTGGCGAGATGCTGCTGCGACTCAAAGCGCCGGGCAATGAGCGCCTCATGCAGACGACGATGCTCGAAGCGACCTTCGGCGGCGCAGAAGCAAACGTGGCAGTCGCACTCGCCTCCGATGGCATTCCAACATCATTCGTCACGGTCGCACCGGACAACGCGCTCGGTGAAGCAGCACTCGGCGAGTTGCGTCGCTATGGCGTCGACGTAACGCGCACAGTGCGTCGTACGGGACGGCTGGGTACGTACTATCTCGAAGCAGGCGCGGGCCATCGCGCGAGCAGAGTGTTGTACGACCGCGCTGACTCGACACTCGCACGCGCAGACGCGGGCGCAATCGATTGGAGCACCGCGCTCGCCGGTGCGACGTGGTTTCATCTGAGTGGCATAACGCCGGCGATCAGTGCTTCCGCTGCGGCACTCACGCTGGAAGGTGTGAAGGTTGCGCGGAAACTCGGCATCACCGTCAGCTGCGACTACAACCATCGCGCGTCGTTGTGGCAGTACGGCCGGAAACCGCCTGAAGTGATGCGCGAGATCGTTGCGCACGTTGACATCGGCATCGCTGGGCGCTCTGACTGTCAGGAAATGCTCGGAGTCATCCCGGCCCGCGCGGCCACCGGAACAATCGATCACGACTGGTTCCGTGAAGTCGCGCAACAAGTGCTCGACGATTTTCCGAACATGCGCATGCAGGTGATCACTCTCCGCGACGGCAACAGTGCGGCGCACTACGGATGGTCGGCGTGTGCACTCGATCGCAACGCGTATCACGTGAGCAGGCGTTACGAAATTGAAGACGTGGTCGATCGCGTTGGCACCGGTGACGCATTCGCGGCGGGATTCATCTACGCGATGGTCACCGGACGCGATCACGCTGCCGCTCTCGACTTCGGGGTTGCCGCGTCATGTCTCAAGCACACCATCCCCGGCGACTTCAATCGCGTGAGTGCGGCGGAAGTTGATGGGTTGTTGGCGGGGGAAGGCGGAGGTCGCATTAAGAGATAGGCCGCGAAGCACCGAAAACATGGACGAACTGGAAGCGGAATTGCGCTGCGCGGGGCGATGTGAACTGCACTGGACGAAAGGCACGGGGAGCATCAGCTTTGCTGCGCTCCACCTCTCTCTGACGCTCCCACCGTAATCCCGCTCGCCCGGAGCAACTCGATGCGTTATTTGCCCCTGTTTGTGCTCTCGACGGCGTTGTGGTTGTGCGAAGACGTGCCTCTTGGAGCGCCGCCGCCCGAGGCCTCGCGTACCACCGCCGCGCGCTCGCGCCCTGTCGAGGACAAAGGGCCACTCACCCGACCGGCGATCGTTGGTACTATCAACGGCATCATCACCGACGCCGTGACCGGAAGAGCCGTGGTTGGCGCGCAGGTCGGCGTCGTCTCAACGCAGCTCGGTGCAATCGCTGGCGCTGACGGACGATTCACCATCGTCAACGTGCCAGACGGCAGCTTCACGTTGCGCGTACGGACGATCGGCTACGCGATGCAGGAACGGGCGATCACCGTAACAAGCGGACAGACCACGACGGCCAACTTCCAGCTCGTCAGTCAGGCGATGCAGCTGAACGAGGTCGTGACGGTCGGCTACGGCACGCAAACGCGAGGCAGTGTGACCGGCGCGGTTGATCAGATCACGAGCAAGACGCTCGAGAACCGCCCGATGTCCAACCTCACGCAGGGGCTACAGGGCGTCATCCCGAATCTCAACATCCGACTACTCGACGGTCGTCCGACGCAAGCGCCGCGCATCAATATCCGCGGTACCACGTCCATCGGACAGGGCGGCAGCGCGCTCATTCTGATCGATGGGGTCGAGGGGGATCCCAGCATGGTGAACCCCAACGACGTCGAGTCGATCTCCGTGCTCAAGGACGCGGCCGCGGCCGCGGTCTACGGCGCACGCGGCGCATTCGGCGTGATGCTGATCAACACCAAGAAGCCCGCGCGCGACGGCTTCAACATCACGTATGAATCCAAGTACGGACAGCGGACGCCGACCGTGCCTTCGGGATACGTCACCGATGGATACACGTACGCGAAGATGTTCAATCAGTCCTTCTTCAATTTCGAAGGCACGTTCCCGCAGAATATCAACAAGACGCAGGCGTTCTCACAGCAGTACCTGGCGGAGTTTGAGCGCCGCTCCAAGGATCCTTCCCTTTCGAAAGTATCGATCGGTCCCGACGGGCAGTACGTCTACTACGCCAACACCGACTGGTACGGACTGCTCTACAAGAATCAGACGCCGACGGCGGAGCAGAGTGTCTCGGTCTCGCGCAGCACGGACAACGCGAGCTTCCTGATCTCGGCGCGGCTTTTCGATCAGCCAGGATTGTTGCGCTACAGCTCCGACGACTATCGGATGCTCAACATTCGCGCGAGCGGCTCCGTGCAGCTGTTCCCGTGGCTGCTGGCGCAGAACAACCTCATTGCGACGAACCGCAAGTACTTCAACCCGCTGAACGTCGGGGAAGGCGGCGGGATCTGGCGCAACATCGCCGACGAGGGACACGCCAGCGCACCGATGCTCAACGAGGACGGGACGCTCACGTGGTCAGGCGCATACACCGTCGGCGACTACTTCTACGGGAAAAACGGGAGCGACCTTAAGCGCAATCTCGTACGCAACACTACGGGGCTCACCGCGACGTTGCTCGATCGGAAGCTCAAGCTGAACGCCGACTTCACCTTCCAGAACGCCGCCGACAAGGAACAGCGCCGCCGCGTCGAAATTCCCTATTCGCGCGCGCCGGGCGTCATCGAGTATCTGGGTACGGCGACCAACGACCTGCGCAACCTGAACGACAACACGGTCTATCTGGCCGGCAACGTGTACGGCGAGTATCAGGCGCTCTTTGCCAACAAGCACTCGCTCAACCTTGTCGTGGGTACCAACTACGAACAGTCCACGTTCGATCGGTTGGACGTCGCGCGAAACGGTCTGATCTTTCCTGATGCCTCCAACATCAATCTCGCGCTCGGCCAGTCGATCACGACCGCCGGCAACTACGAGAAATGGGCGATTCTCGGCAGCTTTTATCGGGTGAACTACAACTACAACGAGCGCTATCTCGTGGGGCTCAACGGCCGCTACGATGGCTCGTCCAAGTTTCCGACCAATCAGCGGTACGCCTTCTTCCCATCCTTCTCGCTCGGCTGGCGTCCCTCGCGCGAGCCGTTCTGGAAAGTCCCTGACCGGCTGATTTCGGATCTCAAGTTCCGCGCCTCGTACGGATCGATGGGGAATGGCAACATCGCCGCATACACGTTCACTGAAAACTTCGGCATCTCGAAGTCCGGGCGCATCCTGAACGGCATCCAGCCACAGTTCACTGGCGCGCCGGTGGTGCTTCCCGATGGGCTGACGTGGGAAACGGTCACCTCCAGCAACGTCGGAATGGACCTGGAAATGCTCGCCGGGCGGATGAGCTTCACGGGCGACGTGTACTCGCGGAAGATCACGGACATGTACACCATCGGGCGGACGTTGCCTGCGACGTTCGGTGCGACGTCACCGCGCGGCAACTACGCCGACATGAAGACCGATGGATGGGAAGCGAGTCTCTCGTGGCAGGATCGCTTCAACGTGAAGTCGCGCCCGCTGAGCTACAACGTGCGCCTGACCCTCTCCGATTTCAACGCCAAGATCCTCAAGTACAACAACCCCGACAAATTCCTGAACGACTTCTATTCCGGGCAGCGGATCGGCGAGATCTGGGGATACATCACGGAAGGCTTCTTCAAGACGGATGCCGAGGTCACCGCGCACGCGAATCAGAATCTCTTCCGTTCGAGTGCGTCCGGTCGCACGCAGGTTGGTGACATCATGCTGAAAGATGTGAACGCCGATGGCGTCATCAACCCCGGAAAAAACACCGTGACCGACCCGGGTGACCGCGTGGTCATCGGCAACACGACGCCGCACTACACCTACGGCATCAGCTTGGGCGCAAACTATCGCAAGCTGTTCGTCTCCAGCTTCTTTCAGGGTGTCGGCAAGCAGAGTTGGTATCCCAGCGCCGAGGGTCCGTTCTGGGGGCAGTACAACCGACCGTACGGTCTGATTCCGAAGTGGCAGCTCAAGCCGGGAATGATCTGGACGCCCGAAAATCCGGACGCCTTCCTGCCGCGCTACGCCTCGCGACTTTCCAACAACGCGGCTGGTATCCTGCGCTCGCCGCAGTCGAAGTACGTCATGAACGCCGCCTACCTGCGCCTCAAGAATCTGCAGGTCGGATATGACCTGCCGGAGGGATTCTCGAAACGGCTGGGTGCGAAGGCGTCACGCATCTATGTCACCGGCGAAAACCTCTGGACGTGGTCACCGCTGTACAGGTACGCCGATAATATCGACATCGAGAACGCGACTGCCCCATCCGACCAGTTCGCCAACCCCGGCGGCAACTCGGGCGACGGTTACAACTACCCGATGATGAAGAGCTTCAACATCGGCATGACCATCACCTTTCGATGACCATGACCAGACGATCAATACCCCTCGCCCTCCTGCTCGCGGGCGCACTGATGGTCGGGTGCGACTCGCTTGAGCAGCCGCCCGTGGCGACGTCGAGCAAGGAATCGGTATTCGGATCAGAGAACGGGCTCGCGTTGTATGCGAACTCGTTCTACAACTGGATGCCGGATGCAAACAACATCACCGGGGCCGAGTCGATGTCCGACTATGCGGCACGACGTGACGTTCCACAGTTCGTTCGGCCGGGCGTCTACAACTCCCGGGTGTCCGATCTCACGAGCACCGGTCAGTACGAAGTGGTTGCACTGGGTGGCAACGTCAATTGGCAGTGGACGACGCTGCGGAGCATCAACTTCTTCCTCGAGAACAACAAAAATCCCGCCATCCCGGAGCGGGTGCGGAACAACTACTCGGGCGTTGCACGGTTCTTCCGGGCCTGGTTCTACTTCGAGAAGGTCAAGCGCTACGGCGACGTGCCCTGGATCGACAAGGCCCTCGACGTGTCTGACTCCGCGCTCTATCGCGGCCGGGACTCACGTGCACTGGTGATGGACAAGGTGTTGGAAGATCTCGACTATGCCATCGCCAACATCTCGGCCACCAACGATGCATCACGCACTCTGATCACCAAGGACGTCGCACTCGCGCTCAAGTCCCGCGTGGCGCTCTTCGAAGGCACGTTCCGCAAGTATCACCCCGAGTTCAACCTCCAGAGCTCGGCAGACCGGTTCCTCACCGCGTCGGCCGATGCGGCGAAGGTGTTGATGGACAGTCGCCGCTACAGTCTGTTCACCGGTGCCGGCGTCAACGACTCGTATCGGCAGGTGTTCATCCGCGATGTGCCGATCGCGCAGGAGGTGCTGCTCACCAACGTGCAGAGCACGGCGTTGGCGGTGCGACACCAGGCGAACTGGATCTTCACGAGCGCCACCACCGGCGTGCGCTTCAGTTTCATCCGGCAGTTCATCAACACCTACCTGAACGTGGATGGCACGCCATTCACCAATCGTCCCGGCTATCAGACGATGACGTTTCAGGAGGAGACGAAGCTGCGCGATCCTCGACTCGCACAAACGATCCGTACTCCGGGCTACAAGCGTATTCAGTCGGGAGTGCAGATTGCCGGACCGCCGGCCTTCACCTACACCTACACCGGCTACCAT
>JBKJTE010000019.1:0-5732 GCA_046590495.1 Gemmatimonas sp.
GCGCACGCTCAACACCATTCGTGGTGCCACCGACCAAGTCTCCGGCGGGCTTTCACTTGGAGACGCATGGCGTCCGACCGCACGCGTTCAGGTGCAGTACGGTGTCCGCGCTGACGGAAATCATTTCCTCTACACGCCGAAAGAAAATCCCGCCGTCAAAAACGCGTTTGGTATCGACAACAGCGCCGTGCCGAACAAACTCTACATCAGCCCACGGGTTGGTGTGCAGTGGACGTACGGCAATGCGCCACAAGTTGCATTCGTGCCTGGCGCTGCGCGTCCACCACTCGCGGTGATTCACGCCGGTGCCGGCATTTTTCAGAACATGGGACCGGCCACGCTCATCAACGGCGCGGTGGTCAACACCGGTCTCGCGAGCTCCACGCAATCCATCACCTGCGTTGGCGACGCGGCACCGACCCCGGCGTGGGACTCGTACCTCACTAATCTCAGCGCGCTGCCCACCACCTGCGCCGACGGCACGAACGGTTCGGTGTTTTCGACGGGCGCGCCGAGCGTGACGGCATTCGATCGGAATTATGCGCAGTCACGTTCTCTGCGCACGGCGATCGATTGGTCGAGCCCCGTACTCGACAATCGCTTCGTGCTTGGCGCGCAGGCCGTGTACTCGTACAACATGAATCAGCAGGGCTTTGTCGATCTGAATCTCGATCCGACCACGCGGTTCACACTCGACAACGAGAACGGTCGTCCGGTGTTTGCGCCCGCGTCGGCGATCTTTCCGCTCACCGGCAGTATCGCTTCTGCGGCGACACGTCGCACGACTGCGTTTCAGCGCATGACATTGCAGACGTCCGACCTGAATTCGACATCGGCCAATTACGTAGTCAAGTTGCTGCCGGTCACGTCAAACAAGTTTCTCAAGTGGCAGTTCACGTACTCGCTGCTCGATGTGCGCGATCAGTTCAACGGTTTCAGCAACACCGTTGGCAATCCATTCAGCAAGGAGTGGGGACCGCACCTCGCGAGTGGCAAGCACCAGTTCCAACTCGCGTGGAGCAGTTTCCCGATCTTCGATCTGATGTACGTCAACTTTGCTGTCGGTGTGAAGTCAGGGCAGCGTTTCACGCCGACCGTCTCTGGCGACGTGAATGGCGACGGCGGATTTCAGAACGATCGCGCGTTTGTGTTCGACCCCGCGTCGCTGACCGATCCGACATTGCGCAGCAGTATGCAGTCGTTGCTCGCCGACGGCGCACCCGCCGCGAAAGCGTGTCTCGCGAAACAGCTCAACCTGCTCGCCACACGCGGCAGCTGTCAGGCACCGTGGGTCACGACGACCAACCTCAACATCAACTTCAACGCGCAGAAAATCGGTCTTCCCAAACGTCTCACGATCAACCTGTCATTCACCAACCCACTCGGCATTGCCGACCTGCTGGTGAACGGCACCAAGAACGCGAAGGGTTGGGGACAGGAGATTCCTCCTGATCAGAGCCTGCTTTTTGTGCGCGGCTTCGACCCCATCACCAAGCGCTACAAGTACGAAGTGAATCAGCGCTTTGGCAGCACGCTGCCGCAGCAGTCGGTGCAGCGTACGCCGGCGTATGCGAGTCTCAGCTTTGGTTTTGACATCGGCGCACCGCGCGAACGTCAGCTGCTCACGCAGCGTCTCGACGCCGGCCGCTCGCGCCCGGGCACCAAGCAGTCGGCGCCCAATCTCAAGGCACTCGGCTCGAGCTCGATTCCGAATCCGATGGCGATGATTCTCACGCAGCAGGATTCGCTCAAGCTCAATCGCAAGCAGGCCGATAGTCTCGCATCGATGAGTCGTCGCTTCACGCAGTTTGCCGATTCAGTCTGGACGCCAGTTGCGACCTACCTTGCGACGGTGCCCGAGAAGTACAGCCGAGATGAGGCGTACGAGCGGTACGTGAAAGCGCGCGAGTCGACGGTGGATTATCTGCTGACGATGGTCCCCGCGGTGCGGAAAGTCATGACCAGTTCGCAGCGCAGAAAGTTGCCGTCGCAGATCGTGAACTACCTCGACACGCGCGTGCTCAAGTTCCTGCGTTCGTCGAGCGCGGGGGACATCAGCCCGTTCATGTTTCGGTAGTGGAGAGTTGCCTGTAAACCATCCCCTCGCGCCCGGTGACTCATTCGGATGCGCGGCTCCACCCGATACTCCCGCCACCAAGCAGTTCACCTCGAGGTTCCTGATGAAGCACACCCGTTCAATCACCGTTGCCGGCTCACTGGCGCTGAGCGCGCAGTTCGCGCTTGCGACGACGCTGCCTGCGCAAACGAAGGTCCCGGTCATGGCGCTCTCGCCGGTGGCCGCGAAAAGCCTCGATACGTTCGGCGCCATCCTGAACGTGCGGCAGTTGCCTAACGGCTCCGTGCTGGTGAACGACGCCGGTCGCCGTCGTCTGCTCATGCTCGACCCGACGCTGGCCAAGACGACGGTCGTGATCGATTCGATGGCGGGCACCAGCAGCAGCTACGGCCCGCGCGCTACGCCGCTCATCGCGTATCTGGGGGATTCGTCGCTCTTTGTTGACGCTGCGTCATCGTCGCTGCTCGTCATCGATCCGTTTGGCAAAGTCGCGCGTGTGATGTCGGCGCCCAAGCCCGGTGACCTGCGCTTTTTGGGCGGCGGTCAGGCGTACACGGACGACAAGGGACGTCTGCTCTATCGCGGCGCGATGGTGATGCAGCAGAATCGCAACCTGAATCCCGGCGAGCGCCCGGCCCCGATGCAGCCCCCCGATTCCGCGCCGATTCTCCGCGCCGACTTTGACACGCGCATGGTCGACACGGTGGGCCGAGTGAAGCTGTCGAATGGTACGCGCGTGAACATGGAGCAGGGCGCCGATGGCAAGATGAGCGTGAAGATGACCATCAACCCTGTGCAGACCATCGACGACTGGGCCGTGTTGTCCGATGGTTCGCTGGCCTTCGTGCGCGGACAGGACTACCACGTCGATGTTGTCGACGCAAAGAGCGGCGAAGTCGCACATGGCAGCAAGTTGCCCTTCGACTGGAAGCGACTCACCGACGACGACAAGCAGAAGCTGATCGACTCGGCGCGTGTCGCGGCAGAGAGTGCGCAAAAGGCGAACGCGGCAGCGGCAGCCAGTGGCAGCGGCACCTTCCAAATGGGCGGCCCACCGGGCGGCGGCGGTGGTGGTGGCGAAATGCGCGTGATGGTGATGGCGGGCCCCGGCGGTGGCGGCGGCGGTGGCGCGACGGTCGGCGGCGCTGACGTGGGCGGCATGGCGGGTGGTCGCCCGATGCAGATGGGCGCTCCCAAGTTCGAATTCCCGCCCCTCAAGGAGATCGCTGATTACTACCCGGCCATCCGCGCCGGTGCAGCCAAGGCCGATCTCGAAGGGAACGTCTGGATTCTCACCACGACAACCGCACAGTCGACCGGCGGCGAGTTGGTCTACGACGTGATCAACAAGAAGGGCGAGCTGTTCCAGCGTGTGCGCATGCCCGTTGGACGCTCGGTCGCCGGATTCGGGAAAGGTGGCGTGGTGTACCTGCAGAGCGGTGATCGCACCAACGGCTTCATTCTAGAGCGGACCAACCTGTTGGGCGGTGGTCGCAGCGCGTCGAACTAGTCGCTGCAATTCCAGGTGCATTCACAGCGGCGCCCTCCTCGGGCGCCGTTCGTGTTTTCGGCGACGTGTCCTCTCTCACACAACTGAACCCGGGCCTTCGGCGCTCCGTATAATTCAGCAGACGCCAACACGATTGTCGGGCGATAGCTACCAACTTTCGCTGCTCCGCGTGTCGGCGCGTTTCCCCGGTGGAGTCGTCTACATGCAGTTCTTGCCCTCGTCAGTCGCACCCGCTCTCAAAGTCGAACGGGTGTCGTCGCGGTTGTTCATAGCAGGGTTGGCCCTCTCGCTCTTTTCCGGTTCCGCCAGCGCGCAAACGCCGTCGGCCACGGGGGCCAAAGTCGCCACGCGCCCACTCGGCGCAGTCATCGCGACCTCCTCCGATTCCCTCGGCATACAGGTCGCGGTTCGCGCGCTGTCCACCGGCGAAGTGCTCCTCAACGACGTACAGCGCAGTCGCGTGCTGCTCTTCGACCGCACGCTCAAGACGTCGAGAGTCGTGATGGATTCGGCTGCCACGGGTGGAGCGACCGGCGGCATGGGTGGGTCAGTTTCATCAGGACAACTCATTCCGTTTCCGGGCGACTCGTCGCTGTTTGTCGACGTCAGCTCACTTTCGATGCTGGTGCTCGATCCGTCAGGCAAAGTCGCGCACGTCATGTCGTTGCCGCGCCCTCGCGACGCGATGTTTCTGGCACAGCCCGTGGGCTTTGGCACGCCGCAGGTCGACCCCAAGGGACGCCTCGTCTATCGCGGCGTGATCATCAACCTGCCCAAGCCGCCAGAGCCGGGCGCGCCGCCGAGCTTCACGCTGCCCGAGCAGCCCGATTCGGCGCCGATCGTCCGCGCCGATTTTGATACGCGCAAAGTCGATACGCTGACCACGATCAAGGCGCTCAAGCCGGGCAAGATGTCGATGGCGCCGGACAAGGAAGGCAACATGGCGATGAAGATCGTCATCAACCCGCTCGACACCGGCGATGAGTGGGCCATGATCACCGACGGTTCGCTCGCGATCGTTCGCGCGCACGACTACCACATCGACTGGCTCGACGCCGACGGCACCAAACGCAGTACGCCCAAAATGCCGTTCGACTGGAAGCGCCTCACGGAAGAACAGAAGCAGTTCAAGATCGACTCGATCCGACCCCAGATCGAGACCCAGCTCAAGTCGCAGGCATCGCGACTGCCGACCATTCCCACGCCGAACGGTCCGCGCAAAATCCTCATCACCTTCGATTTTCCGCCGCTCAAGGACATTCCCGACTACGAGCCGCCGGTCTCGCCGGGCTCCGTCAAGGCCGACCTCGACAATCGCCTCTGGATCGTGCCGCGCACGGCCGCCACGGGCGCTGAAGGCGGTCTGCGCTATGACGTCGTCGATCGGAACGGTGAAATCGTCGATCGCGTGCAATTCCCGAAAGGGCGCGTACTCGCGGGCTTTGGTCCCGGCGGCGTGATTTACGTCCTCAACATCAGCGGCAAGACCGCTGTGCTGGAGCGCGCGACCCTCAAGTAAGGCGAGTCCGATGCCCACCGATTCTTCCACTTCATTTTCGCGCCGCGACTTTCTCACGATCGCCGCGGCGACGGCGGCCACTACAGCGTGTGCATCGTCAGCCGGCACGGCGCTGAACACGGGCGTCGTCACCGGCCGCAACAACGGCACCACCGCAAAAGGCGGCGTCGTGCTCTTTCAGGGCGACTCCGTCACTGACAACGGACGCAACCGCAATGCGGCCAGTGCCAACAACGCCGGTGCACTCGGCAACGGTTATCCGCTGCTCGTGACCGCAGGCGTGATGCGCGACGATCCGCTGACACCTTGGCAGTTCTTCAATCGCGGTGTCAGCGGCAACAAAATCCCGGATCTCGAGACACGCTGGGACGCCGACGCCCTGGCGATCAAGCCCGACGTGCTCAGCCTCCTCATCGGCATCAACGACTACTGGCACACCAAGACACTCGGCTACAAAGGCACCACCGCCGACTTTGAGAGTGGATTTGTCGCGCTGCTCGCGCGGACAAAAAGCGCGCTCCCGTCGGTGAGACTCGTGATCATGGAGCCGTTCGTGCTCAAGATCGGCGCCGTCGACGACAGCTGGTTTCCGGCCTTCGACGAACGTCGTGCCATTGTCGCTCGGG
>JBKJTE010000344.1:0-13716 GCA_046590495.1 Gemmatimonas sp.
CCCGCAATCCTCAACGCATCGCGATTCATCATTTCCATCGGCGCAGTCATCGCGATGGGAAGCGTGCTGCTCGTGTTCCAGCTCGGACAGCCGCGCATCTTCATGTCGATGGCGCGCGATGGTCTGCTGCCGCCGTTTTTCGGCAAGGTGCATCCGAAGTTCAAGACACCCTATATCGGCACGATCATAACGGGCACGTTCGTAGCCTCATTCGCGGCATTCGCCAACATCGCCGAAGTCGTCGATCTCACGAACATCGGAACCCTGTTCGCATTCATTCTCGTTTCGATCGGCGTGATCGTGCTCCGTCGCACCGATCCCGACCGCGTTCGCCCATTTCGCGTGCCGTGGGTGCCGATTACGCCGATGATCTCGGTGGTCGCCTGCTTCTACCTGATGTACAAACTCCCGGGCGTCACCTGGATCCGTTTTGGAATCTGGCTGCTCGTGGGACTGGTGCTCTATTTCCTCTACGGCGCGAAACACAGCCGCCTGAGAAACCCGGCCGCGAATGGCCGCTGAGTCGGAAACGTAAAAAAACAACAGCCACGAATTTCGCGAATTACGCGAAAACCTGCGATGTGCACCATCGCGATTCGCGAATTTCGTGTGATTCGTGGCTGCTTGTCTTTTGTTGTTGCGACAGTTCACCCGCAGTTTTTCGCCCAATTCGCGAAATTCGTGGCTGCTGTTCGGTTATGTGGATTGCGCCACTTGCCCCAGCGCGGAACGATGCAGCATCGCCCCGAGTGCCGTGCCGTAGCCCGCATCGCTCGGCAGCATCAACCGTGTGCCGTAGTAGTCGCCAACGCGATTGAGCACGGTTCGAAAGCTCGGCATATCCGTCATATGCCCGATGACCACGATGCGCTGCAATCGCTCTGCGCGCGCGGCATTGATCGCGGTGATTGCGATGACTTGCCCGACGAGTGTCATCAGTGCCGCTGCGAGATCGGGGCGACTCACTTCCAGCGAACTACGCGCAAGCTTGCCGAAGTTGACCGCAGTCGCATCGGGTGGGAGCGTGCCGATCGGGCCTGAGATGACGTCCTTGAGGCTCAGGTCGGCGCCGTTGGGATTACCCTGCTGCGCGAGGGCGTCGATGGTGGGCGCGTCCGCACTGTCGACCAGGAGTCGGCCCAAGCCGAGAAGTGTACCCCCGCCAACCCCGCTGCCGGTGATGTGCGCGTAGTGCGCTCCGCGCGCCGCGACGACTGCCGTGCCGGAGCCTGCGCTCACCACGAGGATTGGCGTGTTGGGATCGTCACCTTCGCTCAGTGCGAGCGCCTGGCCACCGCGGCCGATTGCGGTCACTTCGTCGACGCCGAACAGTGAGCAATCACCGATACGCGCCGGAAGCGCGCGGTGTCGTCCACCGGTCACCGCGAGATGCGGGAGCTGCGCGATTTCGACACCGCCGGCGGCGAGCACCTGTCGCACGATCTCGGCGTCAGGCGACCCGTCCGACGGGCGCGTCCAGTGGTGCACCGATCCGTCGATGGAGGCGACTGCGTCTGTGTTGCTGATGCCGAAATCGATCGCCGCGAACATGACGGTCCTCACAATTGGGAGCACAACTGCTGGGTGGGATCGATGTTACAGCACCGCACCGCGAATCGCAGGGTGACGAAAGGCTCCGGTCGGCTTGGTCTCGCAGTTCAGGGTTGCCGTATCTGGCTGGCTTGGAAGCCGATCAGGCTTCACATCGAAGGAACGGGGGATGCGTCAATCGACGCATCCCCCGTTGTTCATAACGTCAGCGAACCGCGGTCAATAGCGCGGAAACGGTGTGCGATGTCCGCCACCCATGATGCCGATGATCGTGCCGATCGTGCCGATATTCCCGCCGATTCCGCCGTTGCCCATCCCGCCACGACGTCCGCCGCGCGGCTCGCAATGATCGTCACCGGCCGCGCCTCCGCGGATGATGACGCCCGGGCTACGTCCTCGGCCTTCGTCGCCACGGCCACGTGTGCCTTCGTTGCCGGTGCCGTACGTCCCCGACGACGTGCCGACAAACACGCCAAGATCACCCGTGGAAGCCGTCGGTTCGTTTGCTGGCGCGGGAGCGGGCGCCGGTGCCGATTCGGTCATCGTCGGCGAGATTCTAGCTGCGGCGTCGTCTGATGCCACGTCTGCTGCTGCGACTTCTTCTTCCGTCGCGGACGGCGACTGCGTCGGCGCCCGTCGCGGAGTGCGCACGAGGGAGCGTTCGCCCCGACTGCGGCCGCTCGGCGCGCCGTCTGCAAGCAGCTCGACGGCAGACACAGCCTGCGTGCGTGGAGCACGGACGGTCGATGCCAACTGCAGATCGCGCTCGAGGTCCGCGGTCATTCCATCGGGAGCTGTGCGAGCGTCGCTTCGGCAGCCCGCAAAGGCGACTGAAACGGCCAAGACAGACAACGCGGACAAGGTCGGGATTCTTCGCACGTACTCCTCCATGGCCCGCTGGGGCCGCGACCGCCACACGTACTCGACTCGTTTCTCACGAGAATTCGGCACCATTGCCGACGACACGGAGTATCGCTTCACACCGCTGCAGCGCCTGTTAACCGAATGACCTGAGGAACAGCTCCTGCATTGCGTTCTGATCCGATACGGCCGCTAGTACTCTATCGAGCGCTCCACACACTCTCACGATAACAGAGCATGGCAAGAGCCACGCCACAAGGCGCCCGCCAAAAGTCAGTCGCGAACACACACGGCGGGCGCGCCGAGCGTCCCCATCGCAGGACGATCGGCTGTCCGGGATTGGTGACAGCCGCGCGATTCCGCGCTATGGCGGTGGCGCTGTTCGCGTTCGTCATCGGCGCCTGTCGCAACCCGACCGTCGTCGATTCGGCGGAGCGTCGAACGATCGCGGACTCGTTGCAAAAACTCGTCATACAGGCGTACGACTTTTCGCGCCCCGACGCGTCGACGAGGCTGCTCAGCCTCTACACCGACAGCGGCCGCGTGATTTCGGCAGCGGCGGGGCGTGTCACCACCACTCGTGCTGCGCTGGCGAGCGATATCGCGGGCTTCTGGCAGCGGGTCGGTCAGAACATGCGCGACCCGCAGTTCAAGCTTGGTTCGGCGTACGTCGACATCATCACGCATGACGCGGCCGTTATGACGTTCGCGTACAGCATCCCGCACCATACACCTGCGGGGATGGCGCACACCGTCAGTGGCGCGTGGACGACGTTCTGGCGAAACGAACACGGACGCTGGCAGATCGTGCAGGAGCATCTGTCCGACACGCCGGAGTCGACAGCACCGGGGCCGACTCCGCCGGACACAGGTCGCGCGGCGAGCATGCCCGGAATGGATATGCACGCTATGGACGTGCCGGGGATCAGCCCGCCCGCCGCGCCCAGGCCGACGCTGAAAAAGCCGTGAGCGAAACCTCCGCGCCGCGTGGCGCCGGCGTTATACCGGCGTTATACCGGCGTTACGCCTGCGTCATGCCGGAACGATTGTGGCGAGCGCTGAGTCGAGGCCGGGCCACGCGATGAGGTTGTAACGCTCGAGTGTACGCAGATAGTGCACGCCGTCAGCCCCGTGCGTTTCAGCGACGAGTGTGGCAGCGCGTGCAACGGCGTCGTTGCTCGCATATGGCGGCTCAAGTTTTTCGTCGATCACGCCCTTCTCGTGCGCCACACCCGCGGCATCGAGGAAGGTGATCTGGATCGCCGGCTCGAGGTCGACATACAGCAGCTGCAGCAATTCGAGTTCGTCCGTCGCGCTCGCGGCGTTGAGGCGCACGACTTCGCGTGCCAGTCGATCGGCGGGCCAGGTCACCAATGTCGCCGCACGAAAACCGCCGCCACGCGCAACAAGGCGCTGCACGTACGTGGCGCGCGCGCCCTTGTGATTGACCAACGCGTGGGTCACGAGCGCGATACGACGCTCGGCGGGGAGTGTACGGAAAGGTGACGGACTGGCCATGACTCGAAATGACGGGAAGTCGGGTGAGACCGAACTTGTGCGACAGTGGTTTTTGCTGCCGATCGGCCCCGAATCATAGTCAGCCGGAGCGCCCGGTGACGAGTCGCCGGCTCTTCACTGCCCCCGGTGTAGCGCGAACATGGAAAGCGGCTTCGTCCTTGACGAGGCGCCGCGCGGTACGATCGGGCAATCCAACTGAACCGAGGGGGAGCCTACGAAAGCCGACGAGACAAAGGGCGTTGCAGCGCACAATGTCGTGCACCACTCCGCCCGATATCCCTCGACGATCACCGTCACGGTGGTAAAGAAACCCGCCGCGATCGTGCCGCACTGTCGGCCGTACTTACGGCATCAACACCTTGTCGATGACAAGGATCACACCGTTTGACTGGTACACGTCGTAGACCGAGATGTTGGCGACGTTTCCTTTTGCGTCCTTCACCTGAACGTTGCGCGCGCCGTTCATCGACAGCGTGAGTGATTCGCCCTGTGCGGTCTTCAGCGTGCCGGTGCCCTTCCCCTTCTTGATCAGTGCCATCAGCGCCTTGGCATCGTAGCGCCCCGGCACGACGTGGTACGTCAACACGCTCGCGAGCGTCGCCTTGTTCTCGGCCTTGAGCAGCGTCTCGACCGTGCCGTCGGGGAGCATCTTGAACGCCGCGTTCGTTGGCGCAAAGACGGTGAACGGACCCTTGCTCTTGAGCGTCTCGACGAGACCGGCTGCCTTGACGGCTGCGACAAGTGTCGTGTGATCGGCCGACTTCACGGCGTTATCGACGATGTCCTTGTTCGCGTACATCGCCTGCCCGCCGACCATCGGGTTCTGCATGCTCTGCGCCTGCGAAACAGTGGCTGAACCAAAGGCGAGCACGCTCGCTGCCATCAGGTGCTTGAAATTGTACGTCATGGAAGTTGCTCTCTCGGAAGTCGTTGAATCGGCGCCGTTGTGACGTCGTTTGTTCATACGGGGGAGCTACGCCCGACAACCGTGCGGCGGATTCATCCTCGAATTCTCGTCCGGAACGCCGCTCAAACTCGGCACCCCAGTGGTGCGAGCAGGCGAATAAACGGCGGGTGCAGCGATGGACGGGCCATGTCCGTATCTTTACTGAGAGTGTTCGATTGACAGTCGCCCGGGGGTCGCTGTGGCACGTCTGTCGCCGAACCCGCGCCGCGCTCGAGAGTTCACCGTATCCTTGCCCCCAACACCCCGAGACCGATGACACGCTCCACGACTCGCGCTCTGTTTGCCATCACCGCGATGCTCGCCGCCAGCGCCTGCGGCGGTGGTTCCAAGACGGCTGCGGCCCCGGGCGCCGGCCCTGCGCCTGCGGCCAACGGCGCCGCTGTCGCAGCCAAGGCTGCTCCCGTGGCAAAACTTCCGGCGGCCGTCACGCCAGCCATGATCGCGCTCGGCGATTCGATCTTCAACAACGGCAGCTGCCAGCGGTGCCACGGCAAGGGCGGCATCGGCGCCGCCAACGCCCCCGCGTTCAAGGGGATCACATGGCAGCATGGCAACGGTACGTTCGAAGGGATCGTGAACACGATCGTTGCAGGCGTGCCCGCGACGGAGATCAAAGATCCGTCACACAAGTTCCCGATGGGCGCGCGCGGCGGACGGATGCCGCTCACCGACGATCAGATCAAGGCCGTGGCCGCGTACGTCTTCACGATCAGCCGCTAATCATTGGTGGCAGTGACGCAGATGGGGACAGCGCTTCATTGCGTTGTCCCCCTCTTGTGTAATTGGAGCAGCATGTTCGGGCGCGACGTGAGTTTGCCGTCCTTCTTGTGCCAGAACTCTTTCAGTGGGCCGGTGGCCGCACGGTGTTGCTGCCCGGGGCGCGTATCGCTCAAGACGCTCTTGTAGATCGCGTAGCGAACGACTCCGGCGGCATCGATGATGAGCGTGCAGCCGCCCGCAAAATCCATCAGATCGGTGCCGACGCGAATGGTGCAACTTTGCGTCACCTCCGCCACCAGCTCGATGCTCACGCGACCATCCGGCGTGACGCGACGCGTTGTGCGAATCGACTCGATGCGAATCGGGGCCGCATACTCGACGTTCTTGGGAAGCGGAATTCCCACTGCGACGAGGTGCAACGCCTTGGCGATCTCAGGCCTCACGACGAACTCGCCGAGCGCGGTTGCGCGGCGCCGCATTTCATCTCTGCCGGCCGGTGTTGCCAGGTCGGCCCCAAAGCGCAGATCAGTCAATGCAAGTCCGGGAATCGGCGTGTCGAATTTCGGCGGCTTCCAACGCACGGCGTCTTCCGACATGAAGTCGAGCTTCTCGGGGAAAATGTGTCGTCGCTGAAACGATCGCATCAGCGCTTCGCGATAGCAGTACTTGTCGTCGCTGACGACATCGGCGTCGGCGGTGATCAGCGCGCGCAGATACTCGCCGAGTCTGATGTCGACCGGCGGGCAGTAATCGATGGCGCGAATGCAGATGTTCAGAAATTGCCGCGCAGTTTCACTCGCCTCACTCGCGAGCGCGCGCACCAGATCGTCAGTGAGCTCGGACTCGCGTACATCATCGGGTGCCAGTCGGGCGATGCGAAAGTAGCGGGCACTGCGTCGACGTAGCGCCGTCGTGAACGCCTCGAACACCGCAGAGACGAGCACTGAGCCCATGAGATGCGCTTCCAGTGTCGGCTTGTACTGCAGTGGCGCATCCACTCCTTCCTGCGTGCCGGATGCAAATGCATCCGAGTCGAACGCCTGTCCGTTCTTGACATCGAGTGCCGTGCGCAGCGCGGATGCGTTGGCGGGTTTTGATGTGGCCTGGCCAAATTGGCGAGCGAGATCGGTGAGCAACGTCGCCGTGGCGATAGAGCCTTTGCTCGCGCGCATCGCTTGGAGCACGACCTCGGGGTAACTGAAGTGCATGAGTAGCGCGACGATGTCGGCAAAGCCTTCGTGAAAGCCAAGCACATCGGGGTTGGTCGGATTCGCGAATTGCGCGCGAAGGGCGTGCAACAGCGCGTGCGTGGTTTCGTGCGCGATGACATCGTGCGAGAGCGCCGTGCTGATGAGCCCTTTCGGTACGGTATGGCCTCCGGGATTCATTCCCGCGTGAAAATATCCAAACGAAATGGATCCGAGTTCCTGATCGAACGCCGCGTTCTTTTCGTCACGCAGGGCGAATGGACTGATGCGCAGACGGAATGGCTCGTCGTCGTTCGCGCGGTAGCCGCTCGCCCACATGATTTCGCGACCCAACGCACGCTGAAAGACAGAGTACGTCAAGCTGCACACCGCGTACGTCATCTGCAGATGAAAGCGGCCGTCTGCCGGTGTGGGTCGGAGGCCATTGGAGAGGAGTAGCTTCTGTTCGTTGAGATCGAGCTTGAGCGGCCCTTTTGCACCATGCCGCAGAGCCGGAGGCGCACCACTCCCGTCGAGTTCAAAGACTGAACCGACCGGCCCCGGCGCCAGCTCTTCGTACGGCACCGCAACGGTGGCGTCGCCGCCGAGTAGTATCGAAACGGACGGATCGAGCGTGAAAATCCGAAGTTGGCGCGATCGCGAAAAATCGTAGCCGGAGCCAGTTGCTCGCGCGACCGCCTGGATCTTCACCCGTTCGCTGATTTCGAAAGGCGGCGCTGGTGGGGCAGGCGCAGTCAGCTTCGTCGCCCGTTTGGTCGGTGCTTTTTTGGTAACCGCTTTCACATTCTTCTTCGCGGCCGGTTTCGCGCGTTTCATGACACGCGCACCACAAGTCGATCGTGCTCGACCGACACGATTCTGTACGTGCTCCGCGAAGTCGGCGCGCTCGTTACGCGAACGACGATCTCGGCGCCGTCGGCACTCCATGTTGCCGCAAGCGCGCGAGTACGATCGTCGGGCCCGCCAACTGAAACACGCGCCGAACCATCGGCCACAAGAGTGATTCGCTCGCGCGGTCGACGCGCAGGCGGCACCTCGGTCGCGGCCGGACGATAGACCTGATCGCCCGCCGCGTCCTCTTCAAATGCATGCAACCACTCGTGGGCCGTGACGGCTTGCAACTTCGCGGCGCTCAATGCCACAGTTTGAACCGGGGACCGCTCAATGTTGCCCGCATACGCAGCACCTGCTGTGTCGTGAACATGAACATCGCGACGTCGTCGACGTAGTCCATGTAGTTCATGAACATGTCGCCGTTCGGTCCGTTGTTGCACGTGATGGCGGGGAAGGCCGGTGTGTTGAAGTTCGGCCCCGCGGCGTTGGGCGTATCGGCGACGAGATCGCTCCCGCTGCAGTCCGGTGTGTCGCCCCAGATGTGGCGCAGGTTGAAGTAGTGCCCCACTTCGTGCGTTGCCGTACGTCCCTTGTTGAACGGCGCGGCTGCGGTGCCAACGGTTCCGAACGCCGAGTGCAGAATGACCACCCCATCGGTTGTCTTGGGTCCGCCGGGGAACTGCGCGTAGCCGAGTAGACCCCCGCCGAGATTACACACCCAGAAGTTCAGGAACTTGGTCGTGTCGACCGCCGCATGCCCGCCGGTCGACGCCTTCTTCACGCCGTCGTCATCGGTGAACGAAGTCTTCGTGGTCTGTGTGCGCGTGACTTGCTTGAGTACGAAGTTCACACGCGTGTCGCTGATCAAGCCTTTCCACGGCACTGGAACCTTCGACTTGTCGGTGTTGGTGGCGCGAAAGTCCTTGTTCATCGCGGCGATCTGACTCGCGATCTGTGCATCGCTGATATTCTGCGCCGGTGTGTTGAACACGACGTGCACGACCACATTGATCGTCGCGATCGGGACGGTCGCCAGATCGAACGCTGACGTCTTCAGTTTCGCGATATCATTTTCGAGCTTGAATTGATTGCCGCGGAACGACGGATTTGTTTCGAGCAGTCGCATGTGCACCTGCATCGCACCACACGAACGGCGCTTCAATGTCGCTGGTTTTTCCGCCTTGGCGCTCTTCGCCTTCTTTGCAGTGGCCCTCTTCGCAGACGCTTTCTTTGCACTCTTCTTCGCAGTAGGCATTAATTCTCCTTCCGGCTGAGCCGGAGGAACGCGACGGCCGTCCATGGCTCCGACTCATCGTCAGCACGCGGGTCAGACGAGAGCTGCGCACCATCCTGCAGCACGCTGCGCAAGTATGTAACTCACGAGTGCAGTCGGCAAGCCAATCGCCGCCCATCACCGAACATGTAACCGCTTTCCTCGGACATCACGCATGCAGACGTCTATGATTCGCGGATGACACGTCACGGCCCGGTTCGCCTTGCATGGTCATGTGTGTGTGCCGCGCTCACCACACTCGCGATGTTGTTTGTCAGCCGAAGCGGCGCGCTGCTCACGCCAGATTCGCTCTCGTATGTCGGTGCTGCACACGCGCTGGCAGAGCAGAGCACGTTGCGCGTGCCGGTTGCAAAGTGGAACGACGCCGACAGCACCATGGTGCTGCAGCAGTATGCTCCGGGCTATCCAGTGGCGCTTGCCGTCGCGCTGCGCGTCGGTGTGCCGTCGGACAATGTTGTTCGCGTCATGAATTCATTCGCATCGTTCACGCTCGTGATGCTGCTGGTGTGGCTGTGCAGCGCCGCCGCCGACGATGCGTGGCCTGTGCGTGTCGCGGCACCGCTCGTGCTTCTCGCCGACCGTGCAATTCCAACGGCCTGGGCCAGCGCGTGGAGCGAACCACTGTTCCTTGTCGCGCTGGCCGCGACGTTGTGCCTGATGGCGCTGCGTCCGACCAAGAGTTGGATGTCTGGCATCACTGCGGCGTTGGGAAATGTGGTCCGTTACGCCGGCGTCTCGCTGCTGCTGGCCGCAGTCGTGTGGGCAGCGTGGCACGCCTACATGCAACCGGACGCGTTGCGCAACGAGCGCGCGACGCGCGGTCGGCGCATTGTGCGAACGGTGCGCGCGGTCATCCTCGCTGCAGCACCCGGCGTCTTATTCAACGCGTGGTGGCTCTGGCGCGCGCGACGTTACGGCGTAACCACCCCGGTCGCCACGGTAGCGTGGATGGGCAATGTCTCCGAAGCGGCTGATGAAGTAGTCCACACCGTCTCCGGGCAGCTCGTTCCGCTCGCGACTGCATTTCCCGTTTGGGTGCGAGTCGACATTGCGCTCGTTCTACTCCTTGGCGTTGCGGCACTGATCGTCGCGTCAATCCGTGGCGCACGACGAGAAGCCGCACCAGCCGCACCAGCTGCACCGGCGGTCACAGCCCAACGCCTCGCGACGAGAATCATCCTCGCCTCGTTGACGATTGCAGGCAGCTATGCCACGATGCTTGTCTACGCGAGGCTGTTTGTGGGCAGCGGCATTCCGCTCGACGATCGTCTCCTCGCGCCGCTGGTGCTGTCGATCGGCATCGCGGCGCTGCTTGCACTACACGCAAGTTTGCGTGCGGCTTCAACGCGGACGCGATCCTTCGCGTTTGCCGCGTGCTTCTGCTGGCTCGCCGCTGCTGGCTCCCAGTCGTACTTCGATGTCGCGAGTCTCCTCGCAGACCGCGACGACTACGGCAGCGACTATTGGACGGGCACTGAAGCGGCGGAGTGGTTGCGCACGAGTGGGCGTGGGTACGCGCTCTTCAGCAACGATCCTGTTGCGACGTATTTCATAACCGGGCGATCGTCGCGCATGGTGCCGCCTCGGTTTGGTTCAGCGACGGCCCCCGACTTTCTGATGCGATTGCGCGCGACCAACGGCGTGCTCATCGAGTATCCCAATCCGCTCGAAGACATGGTCGACGCACGCGAACTCGCGCGTCAGGTCGGCCTGTGCATTGTCGTCACATCGGAGATGGGCATCGTGTGGAGACTGCCCACCGGCGCCATGGAGCGCTGTGAAGTGGAACCCGATCTCGCTAAATCGACGGCGGCTCCATCCCCATCGTCGCCCATTCTTCCCGCGCCGGTCCGTACATCCCCGTAACCGGAAGTCCAGCCTGACGCATCAGCACTGTCAGCTGACCACGATGATGCGTCTGATGCCCAACGAGCGCGCTCAACGTCTGTGCACGGGTCCACTGTTCTCCATACATGTTGTCGCTCTCGCCGAGTGACGCATCAGTCCAGTGTGCGCGGATCTCGTCCATGAGTGAAGCGGCAGCCGCACGATAGGCGCCTGCGATCGTTGCAGCACTCGCTGGTGCAGGCGCATGCTCGTCGACTCCGGTCACAAGCAGCCCGGTGCGCGCCATCATCTCAGGAATCGTCTGCGCGATGTGCCAAGCAAGCCGACCGATCGTACGTCCACCGGGATGCACCTCCTGCGGGAGCGACGCGTCCGTCAGTGTCTCCATCAGCTTCTGCGTGCCGGCCGATTCGAAATCCCATGTGCCCGCAAAATCATCGATTGTCCGAAACATCGTCGCTCCATGTAACACGCGCGTTATGCCGTGTCGGAAATGCTGGTGGAGGTGCCCACGGCGGTCCCGCCCTTCTGACGGGCAAACCGGCCCTTGAGCGCCAGGAACGGGGTCTCGACGAGATGATACGACGCCATAGCAAGCGCGAGAGTGATAATCCCCCTGAGCAGGAATTGCTTGCTCCAGCGCATTTCGCCCGCCTGCGCCCCCATCATCGGCAGCGCCAGTTGGTGATACAAATACAGCGGATATGAGAGGCGGCCAACATAGCGGACCGGTGCGGCATCGAGCCATCGCCATGCCCGATGGCCGCTGAGCATGATCGCCTGCACGATGAGCGCGGCAAAAAACAGACCCGACAGTGCGTACCCGACCGTGGCGACCGACCCGACGAAGGGCAATTGGAAGGTCAGATACGCACCGATCGCCGACAACAGTGGGAAGACCGGTCGACACGAGAGTGCCTGCGCGACTCGATCCCACCAAGGCCGACGGGCGACCACGGCAAGCGCGCATCCCAGCATCAGTTGATCGGCGCGCGTGTCGAAGGCGTAATAGATGTGGGGCCCGTGGCCTGACAGGTAGAGCGTCGTGCGCCACGCAGTGACCACCGCGACGGCGACGCCAAGCCACAGGAGCACGTTGGCACGGCGCCCGAGGAGCGCGAGAAGGGCCACCGGCCACAGGAGATAAAACTGCTCCTCAATTGCAAGCGACCATGCATGCGACGCCAACGTTCTACGATCGAAACCGAAGGCCTGAACGTAGTCCGTGACATAAAGCAGGGAACTCCACACCAGGCGCACGGATGGCGGCGTTCCGCGCATCGTCATCAGAGCGAACGCCACGGCCAGAAATACGTAGTAGGCCGGGAAGATGCGCAGCGCGCGTCGAGCGTAGAACCGACCCAGCGACACGCTGCCGGCTCCCTCGTGCTCGGCCAGGAGCAAGTGCGTGATCAGGAAGCCACTGATAACAAAAAACAGCGAGACACCAAGGCTGCCGATCGCGAACGGCAGAAGGCCCCAGTGGAACAGGATCACGCCTCCCACCGCCACCGCGCGCAGTCCGTCGAGAGCTGGCAGGTGACGGCTCCGAAGCATGGTGCTGAATCGCAAGTCGCTCACAGTGCTCCCGATTCCGAAATCGTGCTGCGGTAGAAGACGAGCCGTGTGGCCAAAATGATCTCGAACGGATTGCACAGGCAGCTCGGAATGGACCGGTAACCGTCCGAACGGGGAGCGTCGGTGACAGGCGGATCAAGTTGCGTCGCCGCCGCGTACAGGTCGAGGAGCGACCTTGCGGTCATCGGCCCAACGGATACGATGCGTTAATCCGCCAAGCCTCATCACCACTCGCGACCGGACCCGCTCATGCCCGATTCTGATCCGCACCCCCGCAGGCCTGTGACACGCCGCGAGGCGATCGGTCGGCTGGCGGTCGGCGTCTTCGCTACGCCGGCAATCTTGCGCGGACGATATCGTCTTGCCTCGCCGGGTGCCGCCGAATACTCGGCGCGTGCAGTCCGGCTGGTGCAGGAGTCCGTTGTGGTAGACCTCCTCAATCAGTTCAGGTTCGCCGACTTCTCCGCGACGCCACCGAAGAGCACCCTCTGGCTGTCAAAGCCGCGTTCCATGACACCGGCTGACTTCGAGGTGTATCGCACATCAGGCTACACGGTGATCGCGCTAGGCCACAGCCCGACCGACTACGCCACCGGCATCCGCTTCTTCGCCGACTGGAACGGCTTCATCGCGGAGTATCCCGACCGGTTCATGCGGATCGATGACGCAAGCGACTTCGAGGCAGTGAAGAAGGCTGGGAAGGTCGGGATCATGATCACCTTCCAGAACTCAGATCATTTTCGCAGCGTGGATGATGTCGACACGTTCTTCGGTCTCGGCCAGCGGCTCTCGCAACTCACTTACAACTACCAAAACCGGATCGGCTCCGGTTTTCTCGAGACGAAGGACGGCGGGCTGACGGTGTTCGGCGGCGACATCGTGGCGAAGATGAACACTGTGGGGATGGCAGTTGATGTATCGCACTGCGGCGATCGGACGACACTCGATGCGCTCGATGCGTCGAAGCGCCCGGTGGTCTTCTCGCACGCGAGCTGCCGAGCGCTCGTGCCGGGTCACCTGCGCTGCAAGACCGATGAGATGATCACGAAAATGGCGAAGACCGGCGGCGTCATGGGAATTCCGTTCCTGCGCATGATGGTGCGCGACGTAGAGCCGGTGACGGTCGAGCACGTCCTCGACCACTTTGATCACGTCGCGAAGCTCGTCGGCATCGAGCATGTGGCGGTTGGCAGTGACATGGATGTCGTGGGTAACCCGAACCCGGTTAACGGCGTGGGGATGAGCGTGCCGCCGACGCCGAACTTCGATCGCTATCGCATGCACTTCGATGCGAACGGCGAGCGGATGCTTACCGTCGCGGGGATGGATCATCCCAA
>JBKJTE010000317.1:0-14009 GCA_046590495.1 Gemmatimonas sp.
CAGTCTGGCCGCAACTCGCAGCGCATCATTCCTGGCCAGCCGATCGGCACGTTCTGGGGACCCGAGTTCGTGGGAGTGAACGCGCAGGGCCAGCAACTGTTCAACCAGTACACCGTCACCCGCGACGCAAGCGGCATCGAAACCGGCCGTACGCTCAAGGGTACGACAACGGCTCCCAGCGGCGACGACGAAACGATCCTCGGCAATGCGAACCCCAAGGTCAGCATGGGTATTCGTAGCCAAGGCAACTGGGGAAGCTTCGACTTCACCACGCTGCTGCGCTCGGACGTCGGCCAGAAGGTGTTCAACAACACTGCGCTCGTTTACTCGACCAAGTCGAACGTGCTGCAGGACAAAAACTTCCTCAAGACCGCCATCAACGACGGCATCGCCATCACGGAACCGGCCATCTACTCGTCCCGTTACATCGAAAGTGGCTCGTTCTTGCGCTTGGCAAACGTCACCGTCGGCTACTCGTTCAAGTTGAAGGGCATGGCGTCCAAGTCGTCCCCGACCCGCATCTATGTCTCCGGCGACAACTTGCTGATGTTCACCAACTACACGGGCTACGATCCGGAAGTGCACGCGGCGGCTGGTCTGGCTTCGCGCGGCATCGACTATCTGGCGTATCCTCGCGCCCGCACGATCACCACCGGAATTCGGGTCGGCTTCTGATGCGACCCCGCTTTGCTCCCAAGATCAACCCTACACAGAGGAATTTTCCGGTGAAGATGACCGTCAAGAAAGTGAGCGTTTCCGCGCTCCTTCTGGCATCAGCTGTCGGCGCGTCGCTACAGGGCTGTACGGACCTGACCGAAGTGCCAGCCAGCGCGATTTCGCCAGACAACTATTACCGCTCGTCGGCCGAAGTGCTGGGCGGCGTCGCGGGCGTCTATGCCACGCTCCGCGACAACATGTGGAACTACTACAACATCTCGCAGGTCAGCACCGACGAGACGGTCGTGCCGACGCGCGGATCGGACTGGTATGACAACGGCCGCTGGCTCGAAATTCACCGCCAGACCTGGACCGCGACCAGCGGAGCCACCAACGAAGACATTGGTGGTGTCTGGAACACGATGTGGGCTGGTATCGCCAAGGCAAACGCCGTATTGAACGCACTCAAGCCGAACACCATCCAGGGTCAGGCGGCCGTGGAAGCCGAGTTGCGTGTGCTCCGCGCGTACTACTACATCGGCCTGATGGATTTCTTCGGCGGTGTGCCGATCGTAACCACGACGGAGATCATGCCGCGGGAGCGTGCCTCGCGTGCCGACGTGTTCAAGTTCATCGAGACCGAGTTGTTGGCGGCGCGCAGTGCGTTGCCGGCGACGCGTGATGCCAGTGAGTGGGGCCGCGTAACGCAGGGCGCAGCGGACGCGATGCTGGTCAGCATCTACCTCAATGCGCAGGTCTATGGTGGCAGCGTGACCGCCGCTGGCCTGGCACCGGGTGCGCAGCGGTGGGCGGACGTGGTAACGGCCGCGGACCGCCTGATCAACTCCGGCAACTACTCGTTGGCCTCGAACTACGTGTCGAATTTTGTATCGACGAATCAGAACTCGAAGGAGAACATCTTCGTCGTGCGCTTCAGCACACTGGGTGGCTTGGGTTGGACGATCAACTCGCGCTCGTTCCATTACAACTCGTCCAACTTCGGCGGCTGGAACGGTTTCTCCACCGTGGCCGACGTGTACAACGCGTTCGATGATGCCGACGGCCGCAAGAAGCAGTGGCTGGTTGGACTGCAGGTCAACGCGAACACTGGCGCCGCGGTCAAGGATCGCGCCGGCAACCCCCTGATTTTCACGCCGGAAATCAAGGACGTCACGCAGGCCAAAGAGAACGAAGGCGCACGTCTCTACAAGTGGCCGATCGATCAGTCAGTGAGCAATCAGGAAATGCCGAACGATTTCGCGCACTACCGTCTCGCGGAAGTGTACTTGTCGAAGGCAGAAGCGCTGAACGAGCAGGGCCAGACCGGTGCGGCGATTGCGGTGGTGAATACGGTCCGCGCGCGTAACTTCAGCCCAGCCAAGCCGCTGTCCGCCACGATGACCCAGGCGCAGGCTCGCACGGCCATTTACAACGAACGGCTGTTCGAACTCGTCGGCGAAGCCAAGCGTCGTCAGGACATGATCCGCGCCGGTACGTACACCGGCAAGTTCATGTTCAAGGACGTGCAGCCGCCGTACAAGATACTCATGCCGATCCCGGCGTCGCAGCTCGCAACGAATCCGCTCCTCAAGCAGAACCCGGGCTACTAACTCCCGCATTGCCGGATGGGGCAATGCACCGTCCGGCACACGCTGCACAACATGGCCTGTCTCCCTGCGGAGGCAGGCTATTTTGTTTGTATGCGAAAGCACCTACCGTTCCGTCTGCTGCTGCTCGTCCCCGCCGCATTGGTCATCGCGGCATGCGGCCCGTCGGCCGAAAGCGCGCCCCCACCCGATGGCCATCTGTTCTCGATGATGCCCTCGAGTTACACCGGCGTCACCTTCCAGAACACGGCGACGGACACCAAGGACGTGAACGTCTTCACCTATCGCAATCACTACAACGGTGGTGGTGTCGCGATTGGTGATCTGAACGGCGATACGCTGCCTGAAGTCGTCCTGACGTCGAATGAAGGCGGGCCGAAACTCTATCTCAACGAAGGCGCGTTTCGTTTTCGCGACATCACGAAGTCGGCGCACCTCGACAACAATGATTCGTGGACAACGGGCGTCTCATTCGCTGATGTGAATGGCGATGGTCGGCTCGACATCTACGTCTGTCATGCGGGCAAGGAACCCGGGAAGAAGCGCGCGAATCAGCTCTTCATCAATCAGGGCGCTGATGCGAAGGGTGTGCCGTCGTTCAAGGAAATGGCCGCCGAGTACGGTGTACAGGATGGCGGCTACACGACGCAGGCCGTCTTCTTCGACTACGACGGCGATGGCGATCTCGATCTCTTTTTGATCAACAACTCGCCGCGTCCGGTGAGCAGCTTCGGCATGCGCAACACGCGCGCCATCCGTGACTCGCTTGGTGGTGCGAAGCTCTACCGCAACGACGACGGGCACTTCACCGATGTGAGTGCCAAAGCCGGCATCTACGGCAGCGAGATCGGGTTCGGGCTTGGTGTCGCGGTTGCCGACGTGAACCGCGACGGCCGTCCCGACATCTACGTCTCGAACGATTTCTTCGAACGCGACTACCTGTATCTGAACAACGGCGACGGCACGTTCACCGAAGCGCTCGACAAGCAACTGCCCTACAGCAGCTACTTCTCGATGGGACTCGACATCGCCGACGTGGACAACGACGGCTGGCCGGACATCTACACGACGGACATGGATCCGGAGGATGAATACCGGTTGCGCACCACGTCCTCATTCGAGGGATGGGACGTGTACAAGCAGAAGGTGCAGAACGGGTATCACTATCAGTTCATGCGCAACATGCTGCAGCACAACAATGCCAACGGCACCTTCAGCGACATCGGCCAGATCGCCGGCGTCGCGCGCACCGACTGGAGCTGGAGCGCGCTGATGGCGGACTTCGATCTGGACGGACTGAAGGACATCTACGTGACCAACGGACTCGCAAAGGATGTCACGTCGCAGGACTACATCTCCTCGCAGGCCAATCAGACCGCCGCCGAAGCGGTGTTCAAAGGCGATCGGGTGGACTTTCTGCAGCTCGTCAACGCGATGAGCTCCACGCGGATCGCGAACTACGCCTTCCACAACCAGGGCGACCTGCGCTTCACGAATGAAGCAAAAGCCTGGGGACTCGACACACCCAGCTTCTCGAATGGTGCCGCGTACGGCGACCTCGATGGCGACGGCGCGATCGATCTGGTGGTGAACAACATGAACATGGAAGCATTCGTCTATCGCAACAACGCGCGCACGCTGCACAAGGACAATCGCTTTCTGCAGGTGGCGCTCGAGGGCGAAGGGGGTAATCGCTTCGGCGTCGGTGCGCGCGTTACGCTCCGCGTCGGGGCGCAGCAGTACGTGCAGGAGGAATCGCCGGTGCGTGGATTCCAGTCCAGCATGCAACAGCTGCTGACGTTCGGCGTCGGCACGCACGCGCAGCTCGATTCCGTCATGGTGGAGTGGCCGGATCATCGCACGAGCGTGTTGCGGAACGTTCCGACCAATCAGAGAATCACCGTCAAGCAGCACGACGCCGCACCGGCGGCGCCACCGCCCGCCAGCGAGCCGCTGCGGACATTGCTCACCGACGTGACCGCGCAGATCGGGTTGGACTACGCGCATCACGAGAACGACTTCATCGACTTCGATCGCGAGCGACTGATCCCGAAGCTCGTCTCGACTGAAGGACCCGCCGTGGCGGTTGCCGACGTCAATGGCGACGGACTCGACGACGTATACCTTGGCGGCGCCAAGGAACAGGTCGGACAGTTGATGCTGCAGCGGGCCGACGGTCAATTTGTGCGATCGAATCCCGGCGTGTTCGAACCGGATTCGATCTCGGAAGATGTCGGCGCGATCTTCTTCGACGCCAATGGCGACGGCCGCCCGGACCTGTACGTCGTCAGCGGTGGCAGTGAATTCGGCGATGCCGCGCCGGCGTTGCAGGACCGACTCTACCTGAACGATGGGAACGGCAAGTTCCACAAAGCGATCGGCAATCTGCCGATGGAAGCTTCGAGCGGCTCGCACGTTGTCGCCGCCGACTACGACGGCGATGGTAAAACCGACCTCTTCGTCGGCGGTCGTGTAGTACCGGGACGATACGGCCACGATCCGGAGAGCTTGTTGCTGCACAACGACGGCACGGGACACTTCGTGAACGTGACCGAGAAGGCGGCTCCCGGGCTCGCCAACGTCGGCATGGTCACCGACGCGCTGTGGAAGGACGTGACAGGCGACGGCAAGGTCGATCTCGTGCTCGTGGGCGAGTGGATGCCGATCACCATCTTTCGCAACGTGGGCGGCGGCAAGCTGCAGCGGATGACCATTCCGAGTCTTGCACAGAGCAACGGTTGGTGGAATCGCATCATCGCGGGCGATTTTTTTGGCAACGGTCGCGTGGATTTCATCGTCGGCAATCTCGGACTCAACGGGCGTCTGCATGCGTCGGTCGCCGAGCCGACGTTGATGCACGTCAAGGACTTCGACAAGAATGGCTTCGACGAGCAGATCCTTTCGACGGTCAGCGGCGGGAAGCGCTACCCGATCGTGCTCCGCGACGACATGATCAAGTCGATTCCACCGCTCAAAGCGCGTTATCGCAACTACAAGGACTACGCGACGCAGACGTTGAGCGACATCTTTCCGGCAACGGAACTCGCCGACGCGATCGTGAAGACGGCGAACACGTTTGAAACGGCGCTGGTGCGCAACAATGGCGACGGCACGTTCAGCGTAGTGCCGTTGTCGCGCGAGGCGCAGCTGGCGCCGACCTACGGGCTGCTCACCGACGACATCGATGGCGACGGCAAGGCCGACCTGCTGATGGCGGGCAATTTCGAAGGATTCAAGCCCGACCTCGCGAGCATGGTGTCCAGCTACGGACTCGTGCTGCGCGGCGACGGCAAGGGCGGGTTTACGCCGGTGCGTTCGCGCGAAAGCGGATTCGTTGTGCCCGGACAGACCCGAGACATCCAACGACTCCGCACAAAAGCCGGAGAGCTGATCATGGTCGTGCGTAACAACGATCGACCGATGTTCTTCCGCGCCGTGCAGTCTCCCACCCGTTCAACCAAGTCGCCCCGATCATGATGCGGATCTCAAGAGGACTGCTCGTCGCTCTCGCCACCACAGGTGCGGCGTTGCTCGTGAATTGCGCGGGCGGCGAAAAACCCGGGACGTCCGCAGCGGCGGATTCCAGGCGCGGTCAATCCACAGCGGCACTGGGTGCCGCCTCGCTGCATACGGCGATGCATGACATCACCAGCGTGATCGTCTATGACATCTTCAGTCCGCCGCAGGCGAGTCGCATCTACACCTACAGCACGGTCGCGGCATACGAGATCCTGCGGCAATCGGACACGACGTACAAGTCATTGGCCGGACAGCTCGCGGACCTCACACCGGTGCCCGCCAAAGCACCGGGCGTTGAATACTCGCTACAGTTGGCGAGTGTGCATGCGATGATGACGGTGGGAACGCAGCTCACGTTTTCGCGCGAGCGGATGGACACGTTGCGTCGTGCGCGCGACGAGGAGTATCGCCGCACGGTGCCGGCCGACGTGTTCGATCGTTCGATCGCATACGGCGATACGGTGGCAAAGCACATTCTCGCGTGGGCCGGCAAGGACCACTACAGGGAGATGCGCGGCATGCCCAAGTTCACGGTGGCCAAAGTACCCGGTCGATGGGTACCGACGCCGCCCGCGTACATGGATGCCGTGGAGCCGAACTGGGGAAAACTTCGCCCGTTCGTGCTGGATTCCTCGAGCCAGTTCCGGGCCGAGCCGCCGATCGCGTACGACCCGAAGAAAGGGGGCGCGTTCATGCAGCAGGTGCAGGAAGTGCATGATGTCGGCCGCGCACTCACGGAAGAGCAGCGCGCCATCGCGGCGTTCTGGGATTGCAACCCGTACGTGATGCACGTGCAGGGGCACACCATGTTCGCCACGAAGAAAGTGACGCCGGGCGGACACTGGATGGGGATTGTCGGCATCGCATCGCGCAAGGCGGGTGCAAGCCCGCTGGCGACAGCCGATGCGTACGTGCGCACGGCCATTGCGCTCGCCGACGGCTTTCTGACGGTGTGGGAGACGAAGTACGAGACGAACGTCGTGCGTCCCGAAACGATGATCAACACCTTTGTCGACGAGCAGTGGGAGCCGCTCCTGCAGACGCCGCCGTTTCCTGAATACACCAGCGGTCACAGTGTGATTTCGACCGCAGCTGCCGTCGTGCTGACCGAGCAGTATGGCGACAAGTTCGCCTTCAGCGATTCGACCGAGATGGAGTACGGGTTGCCGGTGCGTGAATTCCCGTCGTTCGTTGACGCCGCCGAGGAAGCAGCGATCAGCCGGCTGTACGGCGGCATTCACTACCGTCGTGCGATCACGCAGGGGCAGACGCAGGGGCGCAAGGTCGGCGCGTTGGTCATGCAGCGAGTCATCACCCATCCGACGACGCGCGTCGCCGGTCAGTGAGTCGCGTGTGAGGCGGATTGCTACGCCGGTCCAGGCACTTCTCGCGGGGCTTGTGTTGACGGTCGCCTGCGGCCGCGCTGCCGATCGAGCGGGCACGCAGGACACGTCGGTGGTTGCATCGACGCCACCGGTCGCGCCGTTGTTCGAGTCGCTCGCGCCTTCGTCGACTGGCGTATCGTTTACGAACACGCTGCCGGAAGCGGCCGACTTCAACATTCTCAACTACCTGTATTACTACAATGGCGGTGGTGTCGCTGTCGGTGATGTGAATGGCGACGGTCTGCCCGATCTGTATTTCTCCTCGAACCTTGGACGCAACACGCTCTATCTCAACAAGGGCGACTACATGTTCGAGGATGTGACCGAGCGGGCGGGGGTTAGTGGACCGAAGGGGTGGAAGACCGGTGTCACCATGGCCGACGTGAACGGTGACGGGCGCATCGACATTTACGCGTCCGCCGTGAGCTATCTGACGATGCACGGACGCAATGTGCTGTACATCAACAATGGCGACGGCACATTCACCGATCGTTCGCAAGAGACGGGGCTCGATCACGTCGGCTACTCGACGCAATCCACGTTCTTCGACTACGATCGCGACGGTGATCTCGATCTGTTCCTGTTGAGCCACTCCACGCACACGGAACGCGGCATCGGCCAAGCGCTCAAGCGCGATGTGCGCAGTTCTCTTGGCGGCGGCCGCATGTATCGCAATGACAACGGGCACTTCGTCGACGTCAGCGCGACGGCCGGCATCTTTGGCGGTATCGAAGGGTTCGGGCTCGGCGTCGTCGCCAGCGATATCGACGGTGACGGATGCATGGACCTCTACGTCGCCAACGATTTTCAGGAGAACGAGTTCCTCTACCACAACAACTGCAACGGCACGTTCTCCGAGCGTATTGCCACGGCGACGCGTCACACCAGTCGTTTCTCGATGGGCGTGGACGTGGCCGACTTCAACAACGACGGCCGCCCCGACGTCGTCGTGGGGGACATGATGCCCGAGCGTGAAGCGGTGCTCAAGTCGTCGGCGAACGCGGAGAGCTTCACGCTCTTCTCGCTGCGACTCGAGGCTGGCTATCACCCCCAGTACGCCCGCAACACACTCCAGCTCAATCGCGGAGATGGGCGCTTCAGCGAAATCGGCTATCTCGCCGGGGTATACGCCACGGATTGGACCTGGTCCATGCTCTTTGCCGATCTCGACAACGACGGGCAGAAAGATCTCTTTGTCACCAGCGGGATCTATCGTCGACCGAACGATCTCGACTACATCAACTTCGTCGGCAACGCGACGGTGCAGGCGTCGCTGGCGAAGGGGATCACGCAGGAGAATCTCGCACTGCTCAAGCAGATGCCGCAGGTGCCGGTTGCAAATCATGTCTATCGCAATGATGGCAATCTGCACTTCACGGACATGGCGCAAGCGTGGGGGCTTGGACAGAAGGGATTCTCGAACGGTGCCGTCTATGTGGACCTGAACAACAGCGGCGCGCTCGACCTCGTCGTCAACAACATCAATGCGCCGGCATCGATCTACCGCAACAGTGCGCGCACCCGAAATCGGAATGCGTATCTGACCGTGCAGCTCGAAGGCGCGGGCCTGAACACGGCCGGCATCGGCACCGCGCTCATCGCCTGGCAGCGCGGCACACGACAGTTTGTCGAACAGAGTCCGACGCGCGGGTTTCAGTCGTCGGTCGATCCACGGCTGCATCTGGGGTTTGGCGCCGACAGCACGCTCGATTCGTTGACGGTGATCTGGCCGGACCGGCGCACGCAAGTGCTGACCAACGTTGCGCTCAACCGCACACTCACGCTGCGTCAGCGCGACGCTTCCCGGCGTGACGCTTCCCGGCGTGACGCTTCCGCGCGGATGCCGGCCGTGACGCCGACGGCTACGTCGTCTGCGTTTCGCATGACGGATGTGACAACGAAGCTCGCGCTCGCTGTGACGCACGAAGAGAATCCGTTCAACGACTTCGATCGCGAGCCGCTGATGCCGCACATGCTGTCGGCGGAAGGACCCGCGCTGGCCGTCGGCGATGTAAATGGCGACGGGCTCGACGACATGTATGTGGGTGGCGCCAAATGGCAGCTCGGCACAGTGCTGCTTCAACAAGCCGACGGACGATTCCGTAAAGCCGATCAGCCGGCGATCGCCGCCGATAGTCTTTCCGAAGATGTCGACGCGTTGTTCTTCGACGCCGATGGTGACGGGAAGCTTGACTTGTATGTCGTGAGCGGCGGCAACGAATTTTCGGGAACGATGGATGCCGCACGCGACCGTCTGTATCTGAATGACGGCGAGGGACATTTCCGTCGCGCGCGCGAATCGCTGCCGGACGTGTTCGAGAATGGCTCGGTCGTCACCGCCGGTGACTTCAACGGCGACGGTCATCGCGATCTCTTCGTCGGCGCGCGTGTCGTGACCGGTAAGTATGGCTTCACACCTCGCAGTCACCTGCTGCAGAACGACGGACACGGTCGGTTCACCGATGTCACCGCCACACTCGCACCGGCCCTCGGCGACGTTGGTATGGTCACGTCGGCCACCTGGCTCGACTACGACGGAGACAAGCAGCTCGACCTGGTGGTGGTCGGCGAGTGGATGCCAGTTCGTGTATTCCATCAGGAGCGCGGCAAGTTCGTCGACCGCACCAGGGAAGCCGGTCTTGCCGACACCGAAGGGTGGTGGAACAGCGTCACCGCCGCAGATCTCAACGGTGACGGGAAACCTGAACTCGTGCTCGGCAACCTGGGCCTGAATTCGTACATCACGGCCACGGCAAAGGAACCGGCGCAGCTTTATGTGAAGGACTTCGGCGGCAATGGCACCGTCGAACAGATTCTCACGTTCTTCAAGCATGGCGTGAGCTATCCGTTGGCGGGCCGCGACGAACTCGTGAAGCTTTTACCCATGCTCCGTCCGCGCTATCCCACGTACGCGTCGTTTGGCGCGAGTCGCATCGAAGACATCTTCACGTCGGATGAGCTCTCGAAGGCAACGGTGCTGCGGGCGCGTACGTTCGCCAGCGCGATTGCACGCAACTCCGGCAAGGGCACGTTCACGCTTGAAGCGCTACCAATCGAGGCGCAGTTCTTTCCGGTGCACGCCTCGATCGCTCGCGACTTTGACGGCGATGGGACGATCGACTTGCTGCTCGCGGGCAACTTCAGTCGCGTTCCGCCGACACAAGGGCGCTACGACGCCGGCTACGGACTCTTGTTGCGCGGCACGGGCGATTGCCACTTCGCTGCCGTTGATCTCGCCGAGTCGAAGTTGGCGATCGATGGGGATGTGAAGCATCTCGCGCTGCTGGGCCATGCGAAGCTGGGTACACTCGTCGTGGTCGCGCGGAACAACCAGGCGTTGCAACTGTTGCAGGTTCACCGATAGGGATCGGGGATCGAGGTTGAACCACTGAGTATCGAGTGGTGAGTTTGAGTTTCGAGAGTTGAGTTTGAACTTTTCCCACCGCTGGCATCACTATGCGCCGCTTCCTTCTACTCCCGCTTGTGCTTGTGCTTGTGCTTGCGTGCAAAACTTCCGAGCCCGCCGCAGTTGCTCCGCCTGTCGCGCGCGGTCTTCATCCGGAGTGGTCGAAGAACGCGGTGATCTACGAGGTGAACATCCGGCAGTACACGCCGGCCGGGACGTTCGCGGCGTTCCAGCAGGAGTTGCCGAGGCTCAAGGCGCTCGGCGTGGACATTCTGTGGATCATGCCGGTGCAGCCGATTGGCAAGAAGGAGCGCAAGGGAAGCCTCGGCAGTTACTACTCGATCTCGAACTACACGGCGATGAATCCGGAATTCGGCACGGAAGCCGATTTCAAGTCGCTGGTGCAGGCGGCGCACGCGCTGGGCTTCAAGGTGATTCTCGACTGGGTCGCGAATCACACCGCGTTCGATCATGCGTGGACGACCGCACACAAGGACTGGTACACGTTGCGCCCTGACGGTTCGATTTCACGCGCGATCGACGACAAGGGAAAAGAGACGGACTGGTCTGACGTTGCCGACTTGAACTACGCGAACACGGACATGCGCGCCGCGATGATCGGCGAGATGAAGTGGTGGCTCGACAACACCGGTATCGACGGATTCCGCTGTGACATGGCGGGGCTTGTGCCGACCGACTTCTGGAAGTCGGTGTCCGAGGCGTTCCGGCCGTCGCGCCCGGATTTTTTCATGCTCGCGGAATGGGAAGACCCGAAGCTGCACGAATCGTTCGACATGACGTATGCGTGGGAGCTGCACCATCTCATGAACGACATCGCGCAGGGCAAGACGGGGACGTCCGCCATCAGCGCACTGCTGGCACGACAGGACTCGGTCTACGGTTCGGGTGCGTTCCGGCTCACGTTCACCAGTAACCACGACGAGAACAGCTGGCAGGGGTCGGAGTTCGAACGGATGGGCGAGAACCACTTGGCGGCATACGTGGTGAGTGCAACGGTGAAGAACTCCATGCCGCTGCTGTACACCGGCCAGGAAGCGAGTCTCACGAAGCGACTGAAATTTTTCGAGAAGGACACCGTCGACTGGAGTGGCCCGTCACTGGCCGATTTCTACACACGCATCTTCGCGCTCAAGCACGAGAACCAAGCGTTGTGGAACGGGCCATGGGGTGGGGCGCAGACCGGGTTGAAGACGACCGGCGGGGACAAGGTCTACGCGTTCACGCGAACGCGCGGCGCGAATACTGTTGCCGTGTTCGTGAACTTTGACAGCGCTGCCGCGAACGTCTCGTACGAAGGGCTGCCATCGACCGGCGAATTCACCGATTGGTTCAGCAAGGCGACAGTCAGCCTCGCCGCGACTGGATCAGTTGCGATCCCGAAGCATGGCTATCGGGTATTCGTGGCCGGCACTGCTCCGGCGCCCGCCCGGTGAGCGACTTTTCGGAGTGGCGTCGATCGCTCAGGGCATCAGGTAGCGCAACACGTATCGCATCACGTATCGCGTCGTGTCTGGCGCTCATCGTGTGTGCCTCGTGTGGCGGTGGCAGCAGCGATGCTGTGCCGACAACGCCGACGACGCCCACACCACCCGTCACACCGCCGACGGAGCTCACGCAGGAGTATCGGTCCACCGGTCGGGCCGCTGCGGGCGACGTGCTCGTACACCTCTTCGAGTGGCGTTGGAGCGACATTGCACGTGAGTGCGAGCTGTGGCTGGGCCCCAAAGGGTTCAAGGCCGTGCAGATCTCGCCGCCCTCGGAGCATGCGGTCATCAGTAGCGGCGGGGCGTTCTATCCGTGGTGGGAGCGTTACCAGACGGTGAGCTACCGGCTTGACGTATCGCGGTCAGGCACCGCCGCCGAGCTGGCCGACATGACCGCGCGCTGTCGTGCCGTGGGTGTGGAGATTTACGCGGATGTGGTCATCAACCACATGACGGCCGGAAGCGGCATCGGCTCCGCCGGCAGTGCGTACTCGAAATACAGCTATCCCGCCGTGCCGTACACCGTGGCCGATTTTCACACGGCCTGCGGCATCAACAGCTACGGCGTGGCGCAGCAGGTGCAGAACTGCGAGTTGGTCGGACTCGCGGACCTGCGAACCGAGGATACGGGGGTGCAGGAATCCATTGCCCGCTACCTCATTGCATTGCACGCCCTCGGCATCGCTGGCTTTCGGATCGACGCGGCCAAGCACGTTCCGGCACGCGATATCGATGCGATTCTCACCCGTGTGAACGCGGCCGCGGTGAGCGCCGGTCGCGCGCGGCCGTACGTGTTCCTCGAGATTATTGCCGGCTCAGGCGAAGCCGTAACGCCCCAGCAGTACTACGGCGCCGGCTACTCCAGCGGCGGCGCCAACGACATCACGGATTTCCAGTATGGCAATCGGCTCACCGATGCGTTCAGCGGCCGCAACGGCGCCACGCTGAACGCGCTGTCGACGGGAGTGCCTGGCTCGTTGCCGGCCGACAAGAGTCTGGTGTTCGTGGACAATCACGACAATCAGCGCGGCGACAACCTGTACTACGCGGCGGCGGGTTACGAACTGGCCGTGATGTTCATGCTGGCGCACCCGCAGGGCTATCCGAGCGTTATGTCGAGCTATGGGTTTGATCGATCATCGCTGAGTGGACGCGACGCAGGCCCACCTGCCGCTGGTGTCGGCGTCACACAAAGCACCTTCGCGCCCGACGGTGCCACACGCTGCACTGCCACGCTCGGCGCGGTGCAGGTCGGGCAGTGGATCTGCGAGCACCGCCGACCCGCCATTGCAAACATGGTCGCGTTCCGTCGTGCGTCTGCGGGGACGCCGTTTTCGACCTGCGGACGTGCCAGTGGACAGATCGCCGACGACCCGAACCAAGTGGCATTCTGCCGCGACGGCGCCGGATTCCTGACGCTCAATCGTACGGCAACCGCCGTGACCGCAACACTGCCGACGCGGCTCGCTGCCGGTAGCTACTGCGACGTGGCGCGATACGAATTCTTGGCGGCGTCCGGTAGCCGCGGGGCAACGTGCTCGGGGCCGGTCGTGTCGGTTTCCGCCCCCGGCGACGCGGTGATCACCGTGCCCGCCGGCGGCGCGGTGGCAATCCACGTACGTGCCAAGGTCAACTGACCAATCGCAACGCTCACCGAACGATCGCGAAATCGGCCCCGACAACGATGTCCGCAACGGCGCGCTGCCGCGCGACAATCCCGTGCTCGATCGCCAAGACCTGTGCAACGATCGGCGCATCGATGTCACGGTTGCGCACACGTCGACGCTCTTCGGTATCCTCGTGCGTCGCCTCAAGAAAAATACGCACGTCGAGCTCGTCCAGCTGCAGCACGTACGTACCCTCGACAACAAGCAGTTCGATGTTCTCGAACTCCAACGTCTGCGTTATAAAGCGGTTGCCGGGATAGTCC
>JBKJTE010000356.1:0-12789 GCA_046590495.1 Gemmatimonas sp.
GTGCGCGAGCCGACGCAGAATCACAATTGGACGTGCCGCCGACTCCAATAGCGACTGCTCGGCGTTCGATATCGCGCAGAATTGCCGAGCCGCATTCGTATCGCGCACCATCACGGCCAACGGTTTTGCCTCGCGTCGTTTTCGCGCCCGTAACCGGCGAACAGCAGCACTACTCGTCGCGTCGCAGGCGAGGTGATAGCCACCGAGCGCTTTTACGGCAACGATCTGACCAGCTGCGAGAACCCGCACCGCGTCGTGGATAGGGTCGCGTCCTGCTGTCATTGATCCGGACGGGTACCGGAACGATCGTAGCTGCGGTCCGCACCGGCCGCAGGCGATCGCTTCCGTGTGAAAGCGCCGGTCTTCCGCATCGTGGTACTCGCGGTCGCATTCGGCGCACAGTGAAAATCCGGCCATGGTCGTACGTTCGCGGTCATACGGCGTATCGCGAATGATCGTGTAGCGCGGACCGCAATCGCTGCAGGAGATGAATGGATGCTGGTAGCGACGGTTGGTGGGATCGTTCAGCTCGCGAAGGCACGCGTCACACGGCGCGACATCCGGCAGCGTGATCGACGCTGCCCCGTTGGCCCGCAGGTCGCTCGGCACAATGCGGAAGCCGTCGCAGGCGCGCAAAGGCGCCACCTCAATTTGCAGGCGCTCGATGCGCGCCAGCGGCGGCGCAGCAGCGCGCAGTGCACCGCAAAACGCATCGACATGATGCGCGTCTCCCTGCACGTCGATGAACACGCCGGCGGACGCATTCCGTACTACGCCGCGCAAACGATGCCGCACAGCGAGCCGATGGACGAAGGGCCTGAACCCCACTCCTTGGACGACGCCCTCAACCGCAATGAGCCGACGTTCAGCCACGCGTGGTGACCCCGGACGAGTGAGCCTGACCGAGTACTGACATCGCGAGGTTATCACCTCGCCGTTTCACGAGCAAATCCGCTTCGATTAATCGAAGCGGCCAACCGCGAACGGACGCTCAGCTTTCGTCGACTTCGATCAGCAGCTGCCGTAGGCGACTCAGCAGTGTCCGTCCAGCGGCGGTCACGGTATACGTCGCTTGCGGCCGGTCATCCACATGCGTGCGCTCGATGAGTCCGGTCGCGACGAGTGCGTGCAGCGTTTCGGCCAGCGTCGAACTACTCGCGGCGGGCAGTGCTGCGGCGATGTCGTGGTAGCGCGCCTCGCCCCGGCTCTGGATGGCGTTCAGTACCGACAGCGAGTAGCGGCGGCGAATAATGCGCAGCAGATCTTCGACACCGCAGTAGCAGGTGTCCTCGCCCAAGTCGGCGCCATCACAGCATCCACACGACGCCGCGGGCTGCGGATCGCTGAGGGCTGAAGTCGGAGACATGCCTGCAAGGTCGTGCGCGTCGTCAATGCAGGCAAGGAAGCGTCCGTGACCGCCTTCCGCCGCGGCGTGGCTCTTCGCACATTGGCACTTTCGCATGCCCCTCTTTTCGGCCCGCTAATGCTTGCTGAGCCCGCTCGCCTGCGATTTGCGCCGTTGATTGTATGCGCGCTGCTCGCGGTAGCGGCGTGCGATCGTAGTGCGCCTCACCGAGCGACGCGCACGTTGGTCGTCGCGATCGGGAGCGACCCCGGCCATCTCAATCCGGCGATCACGACCAACGGTGGCGTTAGTGCGGCGTCCGTATTGCTGTACGATGGGCTGCTCACGCACGACAGTCAGTTGCGTCCGCAGCCAGCACTGGCAACGCGATGGGAAGTGCTCGATGCAGGCGCGCGGTACGTCTTTCATCTGCGGCCTGGCGTCCGCTGGCACGACGGGGTTCCGTTCACTGCAACGGATGTCGTGTACAGCTTCGAGCAGGTGCTCGTCAAATTCCACGCGCGCACGCGCGCATCGCTTGGCCCCGGACTGACCAGCGTGCGCGCACTCGATGACAGCACGGTCGAGTTTCGCTTCAAGCGTCCGTATGCGCCGCTGCTGCAGCAGCTCGACGTGACGGAGACGCCGATCATTCCGGCGCACCTGTTTGCGGGAACCGATCCGTTGCGCAATCCGGCGAATACGTCACCGGTTGGCACGGGTCCGTTTCGATTCACGTCGTATCAGTCGAACGGCGAAATTCGATATGGCGCGAACCGCGATTACTACGGCGGCGCACCGTGGTTGGAAAACGTCATCCTGCGCATCATCCCCGATCCGGCGACGCAAGTGATCGCGCTCGAAGCAGGCGAAGTCGATTATCTGATGGGAGTACCCGGCCCGGATCGTGAGCGGCTGCGCAAGAATCCGCGCGTCCGGCTGACGCAGGCAACGATCAGCACGGGTGGCAGCAACTGCATCATGTCGGTCGGTTTCAATCTCGACCGCCCGATTTTTCATGACCTACGCGTGCGACGCGCGATCGCGCACGCGGTCAATCGCCAGCAGTTCCTCGACCGCGTGTTGTTCGGTGACGGGCGCGTCGCCGATGCACCGATCTCGTCGCGCATTGGATTCGCGCACGCCACCGGGCTCTCCATTCCGGCGTGGGATACGCTTCGTGCGGCGGCACTGCTCGATTCCGTCGGCTGGCGCCGAAATCCGTCCGGTGGACCGCGGACATCGCATGCGGTACGCGGCGTCCCCGATGGCACGCCTTTCACCATCGTCTTCAAGGCGTTGCCCTCGCAGGCGAACTACGGCGAACTGTTACGGGCGCAACTGCGCATCGTTGGCATCGACCTTCGCGTCGTCGCGCTGGAGCAGGGCGTCTTCTCGCAAGCAGTGTTCACGGCGCGCGATTTTGACACCGCCATCGGCGCGTACTGCAACGGTACCGATCCTGAGATCGGCGTCCGCCGTATGCTGGTGTCGTCCAACATCTCGCCCGTTCCGTTCTCGAATATGGCCGGCTATCGCAACGCGACGGTTGACTCGCTGTTCGAGCTGGCCGCATCGTCACTTGACCTGGAAGCACGTCGTCGGGTCTACCGCGCGATTCAGGAAATCGTGGTCGCCGATCAACCATACGTCTGGCTGGTCGAAAGCATCTCATCGCGCGCCTACAGCACGCGCTGTCGTGATTTCGGCGATGCGCCGCACTTCGCTGAAGCAGCGCGGTGCAACGAGTGAAGGGAGCGCACCCGACGCGGCGGCTGCCTTTTGTCACGCGTCGCCTGCTGCAGGTGGTTCCCACGGTCGCCGGTATCCTGTTGATCAGTTTTCTGCTGGTGCATCTCGCGCCCGGCGACCCCGTGCTCGCGCTCGCCGGGGAACACGGCGATGCGGCCTACTACGCCGACATGCGTCACCGCTTCGGACTCGATGAGCCGATCCCGCGACAGTTGTTGATTTACATGCAGCGGGTCGTCGGCGGCGATCTCGGGTTCTCCTATGTGCAGGGGCGAAGTGCGGCGTCGCTAGTCCTTGACCGGGTTCCCGCGACACTCCTGTTGACCGGGTCGGCGCTGCTCATCGCCATCGTTGTCTCCGTGCCGCTCGGCGCCGTCGGCGGGCGTCGCCCGCACAGCGCGCGCGACCTGGGGATCACGATTGCAGCGCTTGGGATAAGTTCATCGCCGACTTTCTTCGTGGGCCAGGCGGCGTTGTTGGTGGTCGCGCTGCGATTCGGGCTGACGCCGGTACAAGGGATGATGGAGACAGGGAGCGACGCGACTGGGCTGGCGCGAATAGTCGACGTGTTGCGACATCTCTTCCTCCCGGCATTGGTGCTCGCCTCGCAGGAGGTCGCAGTATTTGTTCGACTCACGCGCAGCGGCGTGATCGAGGAATTCGCGCGTGACCATGTGCGGACGGCGCGCGCCAAGGGTGTGCGCGAACGTGAGGTCCTGTTCCGCCACGTACTCCCGCGTGCGCTGCTCCCTGTCGTGACCGTGATCGGCGCGCGCGCAGGTCATCTGCTCGCAGGTGCGGCCGTCGTTGAAATCGTATTCGGATGGCCGGGGATGGGACGCCTGATGCTTGGTGCACTGCAGACGCGCGACGAGCCCGTGTTGCTGGCTGTGTTCCTCGTCGTTGCCTTCGCGGTGATTGTCGCGAATCTCGTCACCGACCTCGCGTACGCTGCCATTGACCCCCGCGTCCGTGTGGAGTGATCGCCCCATGCTGAGAGTTGCCGCCACGCCACTGCCGCAGCGCGCGAGCCGATTTCGCGTGGCGTCCTCACGTCCGTCGGGTGTACTCGGCGCGCTGCTGCTGTTGTGCATCGCGACCGCTGCACTGTTTGCGCCTGCGTTGACCAGATTCGATCCGTGGGAGTTCGCGGCGGTCCCGCTTTCTCCGCCATCACTGGCCCATCTCATGGGCACCGACGCCATCGGCCGAGATTTGCTGAGCGGTATCCTGTTCGGTGCCCGCACATCACTTGCTGTTGCCGGTTCGGCGGCCGTCGTCGCGGCGATCGCCGGCACAGTGGTGGGGTTGTTCGCCGGCTATCGTGGCGGGTTGATCGACGATCTGCTGATGCGAGTCTCAGAGTTGTTCCAGACGCTGCCGCGCTTCTTTCTCATTGTTGTGGCATTGGCGCTCTTTGGTCCCGGCACCGACCGCGTCGCGCTGATCGTCGGGCTGACCGCTTGGCCAACACTTTCGCGCGTGGTACGGGGAGAAACGCTCGCGATGCGCGATCTCGAGTTCATGGTGGCCGCCCGCGCCTCCGGCGCATCGCACCTGCGCGTGATCTGGCGTCACGTACTGCCCAACGTGGCGCCCGTGGTGGGCGTGTTGTCCGGGTTGAGCTTCGGTCAGGCACTGCTGGTCGAAGCTGCTGCGGGATTCGTCGGACTCAGCGATCCAAACACGGTCAGCTGGGGCGGACTCGCGGGACGGGCGCAGGGCTATCTCCGCGTCGCATGGTGGCTCTGTCTGTTCCCCGGCGTTGCCATCGCGGCGGCTGTGCTCGGCGTCAACCTGTTGGCCGATGCGATTGGCCGTACTCCGCAAAGCGTGTAGTGCACACCGCAGCCTTCGCATCGCGGTCGAACACACCAGCGCGCACTGTTCACAACGGCGTCGGGGACGCTCAACGTCGAAGCACGCAAGCCGTAAGGCGCCGTCCTCGAATTCACTTTGCCACGTGAACAACAGCGAACTGCAGTACGCGGAGAATCGCACGAAAATCAAAACGAGAACAGCAGGAGAACAACAGAACAGCTAAATGCTGTTTGAAGTTCTCCTGCCGTTCTCGTTTTGCCCTTTTCGTGCGGTTCTCCGTGTACTGCAGTTCTCCGTTCCGCGTGTGCTGCGTGCTAGAACTCCACCTTCATGCCAACCTGACCCTGACGTGCGCCGTACGCGCTGAGCGGCACACCGAAGGTCGCAACCGCAGCACCAGCGGCAGTGAACTGCGTGCCGCCGTACGACAGGTTGTTCTTGAAGTTGAAGACGTTGAACGCTTCGGCCGAAAAGCTGACCTTCTTGCCGTTCATGTCGAACAACGGACGCGAGATACGCACGTCAACGTTACGGTACCAGTTCGGCCACGCATTCGCCGGCCTCGCGGTGCGATTGCCTGTGCTGGAAACCGTTCCACCCGGGTAGTCGTCGCCCGTGATGTTGTCGAGGTTGATATCGCGACCGTCGATTTGACCAAACGGGCGCGGGCTCGCGAAGGTGGACACCGCCGACAACAGGAACTTGAACGGCAGCGGCGTGATGTTGGAGACCACGAAGCGATGCCGTTCATCGCCCGTTGTCCGCTGACGATTGAACAGGAACGGATACGCGAAGTTTGGCAAACCGGCCGTATCAAAGTCGCCCTCATACCAACCGAGCGTGTAGGCGAAGTTCACGCGTGAACGCTTGCGCTGCCATGTCGCTTGCACGAGTACCGAAGAATAGTCCGACTGGCCGATGTCGTCCCACAACAGAATGTCGCCGTACGCGGCCGTGAGCTTGCGACGGTTCGGCGTGACCGTCTTGTCGAGGTAGTTCGGATTGCGCTGCACATAGAGATTGTCCATGTGCTGTACGACGTAATCGAGATTGACGCCGAACTCCGGCGTAACCTGATTGCCGATTCCGAACGACGCCTGACGGCTGCGCGGCGTCTTCATCTCGAGGTTCATGAGAATCGGCGCCGGCGATCCGGACTGCCCGCTGATCACACGTTGACGCAACGTTGCCGGATCCTTCGTCGCCAGATTGGTCGTGTTGTTGAACGTGAAGTTGTACGTGCGCCAAGTCGAGTTGCGGCGTTCCTGGAAGCCCATGAAGCTCGTGACGCGGTCGTAGATGATGCCAAATCCGCCGCGCACAAACGTCTTGTTCGTCTTGAAAGGGTCCCACGAGAACGACACCCGCGGCGAGATGTTGCCCAGCTGGTTCTTGCGATTGCCGGCGTTCAGATAGTTCTTGAGCTCCGGAATCGCCTGCAACACGGGATCTTTCGACCACGGGGTCACGTAGTCGTTGTTCATCGTGTTCAACTCGGTGTCGTGACGCAGGCCGAGTGAGAGCGTGAAGTTCGGCTTGATGCGCCACTCATCGTTGATGTACAAGCCGGTGGTGTATCCGGTCGCACTCGCGATTGCATCGCTGGTGCCGTTCGGATCGGTGAAGCCGACGGTGATCGACGCGGTGTTCGGCAAGGACGACGTGTCCGTGAGGAAGTTGAACGAGCCGTTGGTGTTGTTCGGCTGGTTCTGCGTCGCGGCGATGCTGCTGAGTTCAACGCCGAATTTGATCACATGCGAACCCGACCCGTTGTCGATGTTCATCGTCGCACGATCGACGAGACGCAGGTGGGTTTCCTTGAGGATGAGCGGAAATCCCGCGGTACCGGTGATGATGCCCGGATATGTGAATTGTGGGCCGGGCTTGAGCGGCGCTTCGTTGTGATTCCAGTTCACGACCTGCAGACTGGCTTCGTTGACGTAGTTGCCACTTTTCGAGATGTAGCGCTGACGCAGCTGGCCCGTGTAGATTTCGTACTTCTGCGAGATACCACCGTCTTGCGACACGCGAGCGCCGAAGTTGCCTTCGCCGCGAAGGAAGCGCGCGGACAGCATGGCGTCGTAGGTCAACCGCGGGCTCTGCACCCACGTCAGGCGCGTGTACGACGAGTGATTCTTGTTCGGCGCGACGAACGAGCCTTTATACGATGCCCAGTTCGTGCCGCTGACCGGGTTCACGTCGAGATAAAAATCAGTCGCCGTGAGTTCGTAACTCGTTGCCAGGAACAGTTTGTCCTTGACGAGCGGACCGCGCAGGTTGAAGCCAGCCTGCGTCTTGCCGTAGTTCGGTGTCGGGGCAGTCGACGACAGGAACGCGTTGCGCGCGGTCATCCCCTTGTTCTGGAAGAACCCGAACGCCGAGCCTCCCCACTTGTTGGTGCCGCGGCGGCTTTCCGCGCTGATGACATACGAACCAGCGCGGGTGTATTCGGCGTCGTACGGGTTCACGTACACGCGGAATGTCTCGAGTCCTTCCTGCGGCAGCGGTGAACCGGTCTGACCAAGTCCGACGATGTTGCCGTTGAAGAGGCTCTTCATTTCGACACCGTCCATGTAGACGTTGAAGAAGCGAAGGTCCGGCGCGGCGCCACCGGAAGGCAGCGTCCGTCCCGACTGCGGTGCGTACGTTTTGATACCCGGCGCGATACCCGCGAGGTTGAGAATACCGCGCGAGCTGAGCGGAAGATTTTCGATCTCGTCCTTGATGACCGGTGCGGAAACGGACATACGCTGCACTTCAACTTGCTTCACGCGTTCAGCAGTGACTGTCTGCGCTTCGAGTTCAGCGGCACCTTTCTGTAGGGCAAACTCGAGTCGCGCACGTTGGCCGATCGCGAGATTCACGGTGTCGGTGCTTTGACGAAAGCCGATGGCTTTCACATTCACCGTATACTGCCCGGAGAAGAGACCGAGGACACGGAATTCACCGTTGGCGCGGGTGACGGTCGCCTGCGTTTCGCGCGTCGCAACGTTCACCACGGTGACTTGAGCGCCGGTGACTGGCGCGCCGTCGCCCTTGACGGATCCTTCGAGGGTGATGGTATTCTGGGCAAGCGCGGGCCGGCTGAGCATCGCAGCACACGATGCGGCAACGAGCAGACGCTTAAACAGGTTGTGCATGACGACCGCCTCTGTGAGGGGGTTTTGAGAGCGAGGATGGGCGAGAGTATACGCCTCATGAGTTGAACAGGCTACCATTAATTATATACATGCACTTCTCTCTACGGCTCGTCACGCGTTCCGTGCGTTTCGCGTCCCGCCGGCTCGCGGTCGTCGCCGCGTTTGTGCTCTCCGTCCCGACTGTGTTGACCGCGCAGAATCCGTCGTCGACCTCGACACGCGAGTTGGCGCCGGGCGTGACCTACACTCACGCACTCGATCCGCACGGGCCGTGGAGCGTGCACGTTGTACGCATTGACCTCAAGCGCGCCGATATCGAGCTGCGCCCCGTGCGCGCGCACGATCAGCTCAAGGGGCGCGAACGACCCACTGAAATGGCGCGTCGCGCGACAACGGCCCGCGAACAGGTTCTCGTCGCAGTCAACGCCGACTTCTTCGACATCAAAACAGGCGAGAACGAGAACAACCAGATAATCAGCGACGAATGGTGGAAGGGACTCAAGGTCACCGACTCGCCCTTTGACACGTACGACAATGCGCATTCCCAGTTCGCGCTCGACGGCGCACGCCACCCGTACATCGATCGGTTCATACTCGACGCGAAAGCGTGGGCGCACGGTGTCATGACGCCGATCATTTCCGTGAACGCGCGACCGACCGGCACATACGAAGCGACCACGCTCTACACCTCGCGCTTCGGTACGCGCACACCCGGAAGCAACACGTCTCCGGGAGTGCCGAGGAGCGCAGATCCGGACGCGGCGCGCGACACGACGCTGGCCATCGCCGAAGCACCCCTGGTCGCTGCAGGCCATCGCGGCGACACGTTGCTCTACGTGCGACGAGGCAGCGTGCTCGCGACATCGGGATCAGCAATTCCGACCGATGGTGCGGTGCTTTCGGCGTACGGCCCACGCGCCAGAGAAGTGCAGGCCATGCTCGATGGTGATACCGTGCGGGTGCTGCTCACGACGTCACCACAACTCGCCAGAAACAGTACGCCAGCGTTACTGATCGGCGGGTGGCCACGCATTCTGCGCGACGGCGTCAACATCGCAGCAGACGCGGCAACGATTGAAGGCACGATCTCACGCAACGCCGAGGTGCGTCACCCGCGCACCGCAATCGGCTATTCGAGAGACGGAAAAACGCTGTGGCTATTTGTGGTCGACGGACGCTCCCGAAACAGCGTTGGCATGACGCTCGTCGAGATGGCTGATCAAATGCGCAAACTCGGCGCGTGGCAAGCCTTGAACTTCGACGGCGGTGGCTCGACCACCATGGTCATCGAAGGTACGGTGGTGAATACACCAACCGATCCAACCGGCGAGCGGGAAGTAGGCAACGCGCTGCTCATCGTGGCAAGACACTGAGCGAGTACGGCGTAGCCCCCATGAATCAGGCGCTCGACAAGCGTTGGCGCTCTCTTCGCTACGCCGCAATCCACAATGCAAAACGGCCAGCCCTGCTGGGCTGACCGTTCATCCACGCTTTCGGCCCTACTCAGACGCGACGACGACGGCGGGCAGCGATGCCGAGCCCCGCCAGTCCGGCGGCCATGAGCGCGTACGTTGACGGTTCAGGAACGACCGCGCTCGGCGTGTTCGACCAGCTGACCGTGTAGTCGGGACTTCCCGTCCGGTTGATTTGATTGAGCGCCGGATCGTTGAAGTTGTACGCTTGGTACATGACGTTCGCGACGCCCGTTGTGGTTAGTGCACTTGTCGATGTGGCGAACTGCCCATTCACGAAGTAGCTGAGTGTACTGTTTCCGGCGTTGAACGCCATACCGAACGTGTTCCACGCACCAAGGTTCACAGCGCTACCGAAATCGATCCAGCTACTGCTGGCGTTGTCCCAACCTCGGGAGCGAAGTGCTCCGCCATAGTTGGTGATGCCGACGATGCCGTACGCGGACGGATTCGCAAAGTTTGCGTCATCCGTACCTGTCGCCCAGATGTCGCTACGAACGTACCCGAGGGCCTGGTTGGTCCAGCTCGACTCAACGAAGAGATCGGACTCGAACAACCATGAACCTGCGGTGTTGACGTCCGTCTTTTTTCCGAGCGTGTTGTAGAACGTGTATTGGGCATACGCGGCACGATTCGCCAGGTTGGTCGACTGATTGACGCCGATCTGGAGGACGTCGTTCCTGCCCTGTACCCCATTCACGATTCCGAAGAATGATGGCGCGTAGCGGTCGACGTAGAACGAGCCGACGCCGTTCGCGAGGTTCGGCGTGACATTGGTTTGAGCGACCGCAGGGGTCGCGAGACCGAGCGTGAGGGCGAGCATGCCGAAGGCACGCGGGAGCAACCGACGATGGATCATCGTTTCAATTCCTGAAAAATTGGAAGGGACTGCTTTGCGGGGCTTTCCCACAACGGGGCGGCAGGACAAACGCGACGCGTGTTCAGCGCGGAGTTCAAGCAGGAAACGGTGATGTGCCTGATCGAGCGACGCGCGCCTGGGGCCCGTCGTCGATCGAACATCATCAAGCGGATCTCCTACCGAAGGCCGCGGTTGTCGCAGTCGCCCTGAACATCCGAAACCGCACGTGGCACTCCAAGGATCAGGGGACCGTACTCGACATTATCAAGATCCGTTCCCCAACAAGAATGAATTCCCAATTCGACTAACTTGTTCACTACGAAGCACTTCGCACTAACACCACACGACAACACGCCAATGCCTGTGGTATCCGGGCGACACTTTTGTCGTGGGCGTTGTATTCGCGCCCCCACGAATCTCGATCTGGTCGTGCACGCGAATCCTCGACGCGTTGGTGCGTGCCGAAACGGTAGCGAGTGGACAAGAGTCAGAACCTCCATAGACAGCGTCTTCAAGGTTTCTCTGCTGCGTCGCTTCGTCGGCAACCGGCCCCCGGCACAGGTTCTGTAGCGAGAGATCCATCCTCGAATTGACGACTGCGTTTCGAAGACCTATGCTCGCGAGATGAATATCAGCCATATGGACGACTGGAAGAGCGCGACGCTGGCAAAGGTCCGTCAGCTCATTCAGGACGCGGACCCCGAGGTCGAGGAAGAACGGAAGTGGGCGAAATCGTCTACGCCCGGAGTTCCGGTCTGGTCCCACGACGGCATTATTTGCACCGGCGAGACGTACAAGCTCGTCGTAAAACTCACCTTCGCCCGCGGCGCTTCACTGCCCGACCCCAAGAAGCTGTTCAACTCCAGCCTTGAGGGGAGTACGCGTCGGGCGATTGACATTCACGAAGGCGAGCAGCTCAACGAGGCCGCGTTCAAACAGTTGATTCAGTCCGCAGTAGCGGCCAACGAGGCGGCACTCGCTGAACGCGCTGCCAAGAAAAAAAAGTAGTAACGCAGCACACGCGCTCAGATGTTTTCGCCCGGCAATTTGCTGGCTTGTGTCACCCACGCAACGAATTGAACTTCGTCAAACTCGTCGTCGTCGCGGATGTCGAGATAGCGGGTCTCCTGGCTCTTCGACTCGCCGGGCGGAACAGGGCGCAACGACGTGCCGCGGAAGAACGCGACTTTGATGTAGTTGGTGAAGGCGTGCACGCTCAGGAACCAGCCCTGACCCTCGACGCCGTAGAAAGGCGAGTTCCATTTGACCGCCTTACGCACGCTCGGCAGAGTGCTCACGATGAGCGCATCGACGCGGCGGCCGACGTCGTGTTTCCACCCCGGCAGCGCCGCAATGTACGCCTGCACAGGCGCGTCGCCGTCGCCCTTGGCGATCTGCGGGTTCCCGCCGCCGAGGAGAGTTGGCTTCGCAACCTTCGCGGATTTCCTGGGTGCTTTTCCGGGCATCGCGTTCACTCGAGCGCAGTGGTGACTTGGCGACGATGGTGATGGCGTCGGCGTTCACGGCCAACGTGCGGAGATCGATCTGCGCTCCAAGATGAAAAGCGCCGGCTACGTCGCGAAGCCGAGTGCCTTCGCCACCGCGCCTTGACGCTCGTCGAGAGTGATGAACGTCAACTCACTCGGGTCGGGCGCGAGATACAACGCAGTGGCCAAGTGCCAGCAGTCTGCGCCGCGTACGTATCCCGCTTCGAGTACGCGCGTGATTTCCGGTCCAAGCGTTCGCGGTGGAAAGACCACCTCCAGTTCGTCGAATAACCGGGTATCCACCGCGACTTGGTCTCGACGACATGCACTTCGAAGCTCCGCTTCGAGCAGGTCCGACGCATGCACCACGTCAAAGGTAGCAAGTCGGCGAACCATGGCCCTTGCGGTCGATTCGCGAAACGAGAGGGCGAGGACGACCGACGTGTCGACGAACGCGTTGCTCAATCGCGTTCGTCCAGAAAGCGTTGCAACGCACCGGGGATCATCTTCTTTCCGAGGGGAAAGTTCGGACGCTCACCCGGCCGCCGCTTCGACGGCTTGATCACGCCTTGGCGGGTGAGCTCCGCAACGCGTTCCTCCAACGTCTGCTTTCGCTCAACCTTTTCGATCGGGCGCAGCTCGGCGACAGGCTCCCCGTGGACCGTGATCACGAACGACCGCCCCTCGCGGACCTGCTTGACGAGGGCGGAAAGCTTGGCCTTGGCGTCGTAGATCGAGTATTCGTCCGGCATGTGTGTAATCTGACTAGTCTGACCAGACTATACAAGCGCAACGGAAGCACTATCGAACGAAATCGTATGTGCATAATCTAGATCTGTACATACACCCGGAGTCGTCGGTGAAACGCTCTCCCCAATCCGCATCCCGGCCGCGCATTCCCGCCAAGACGATC
>JBKJTE010000404.1:0-8677 GCA_046590495.1 Gemmatimonas sp.
GCGGTCGTCGACAACCGCTTCTGCTGCGCCAGCGAAAGCAGCTGCTGGTCGGGGATGCTCCCCCAGAGGAAGAACGAGAGGCGCGACGCCAGATCGTAGTCGCTGATCATGAAGTCAGCGCCGGGCGCGACAGACGCTGGCGTGCTTTCAATGCGGAAGACAAAGTGCGGGCTGGCCAGAATCGCCTGCAACGCATGCTGTACACCTGCCTCAAATCCGCCGGTCGCCGATCCGTTCGAGTAGAACGACATGAGACCACTCATGTCGCGTGCGTTGAGCGGCCGACGATACGCGCGCGTTCCGATGCGTGTGATGATCTGCTGTGCACAGGCGCGTTCGGCGACGGCGCTCTTGGACGCTGGGCGGCAGGTAAAAATCGCTTTGCGCGACGGGGTCTCGGATACGCCGGTCGTCTTGATCGGGCCGATAACCGTGATGTCCATCAGGTGCGGCGGCGTGGTGCTTCCCGCGCTCGCGGTCCCGTGCGACGCCAGCGACCAGTCATGCGGCTTGACGAGATCTTCGTACGGTCCATCGCCATGGCGAATGAACGCTGCCGACAGCTTCTGCTGACCGGCTTTGATCATGATCTGCCCGGAGCGAATCGCGTCGACACCGAGTGGCGTATCGGCCGATGCGTCCGTCGCGTCGACACCACGCTCGTACTTGACGAGGGCGACGCGTATCCCGTCGATCGAGACGTCCAGATCTTCGAGCGGAAAGCCGACACCGCCCTCGACTTTCAAGCGGAATTCGTACAGGCCGTCGGCCGGGAACGTGTGCGCGGCGACGATGCCGCCACGCGTGCCGTACGGTGTGCCTTCAACGTGATCCCACGGATGCTGCGAACCGAACGGCGACACCACATACGTCGCCTGCGCCAGCGTCGCAGTGCGATCACCGATCGCCATCCGACTCACGGCAGCAGCAGCGTTCAAATACGCGTCGAGCAGTGCTGGCGAGAGCCCCTGTACATCGGCGATGTTGTCGAAGTTGGCGCTCTTGGTATCAAGCGGCAGGAAATCAGCCGCATTCACGTCGAGTCCAAGCAGATCGTGAATCGTACGCTCGTACTCGGGACGATTGAGACGCTGGAACGGACGCGAACCGGGATTGGCCTTCCCGGCCGCGCTATCGATCACCGCTTCAATCGTTTCGGCCAATGCCGTGAGCGTATCACCGCCCGGTCTCGGCTGCCCGGGTAGCGGCATCATGGCGGCGCGCAGCTTCCGAATCATCTTCTCGGATTGCGTCAGCCGCTGATCCGCGTGCGCGATATCGTAGCCATCGAACGACTGATTGCCCGTCCGCTCGAGATCGTTGTGGCACTCGCCACAATACTTCTCGATGACTTTGTTGAACGACTCGTACGGAATACCGCGAGCACCCATGCCGATCGATGTCGTTGCCGCGGCTGATGAGTACGCGGCTGCATACGCAGTCGCATACATCGCGTTGCGGACACGCGCGTTCCGATTCATCACGCGAACACTGGTTGACGGCGACACAGCACGAATGCGCGCAGCTGATGCGCGCGCGCCTGTCTCAGCGCCAACGGTGAAGGACACTGCGGCGGTGATCGCTGCGACCGCCACGAACACAAGCTTCATGACTACCTAACTCCCCGGCGTGCATGTGCGCCGCGAGAACTCGTCCAGTTGATACGTGGCCTGGCGGTGTCTGTCGATGTGCAGCTTGACATGCAGGTCACGGCTGTCGGGGGTGTGGATGTGACAGCGCGAGCAGACCGCCTCGTGAAGAACAATACGCGGTGGAGGCCGCAAGCGTTCGGGTTGCGTTCTGCCCTCTCAGCAGGGACGTCCGAGAGGAAAGTTCGTATCTCGCGGTCCGGTTCGTCAGGTGGTGGCCCGACGGCGCTGTGAACGTTCGCCTTCGCGGACACCGGAGCTCGAGCACTGTTGTTCGTGAGCTCGACGGCGGAGGGTGCGGCGCCGCTCGCCGATCTGTCCGCCGAGTCGATTCCGTTCAAGGCGGGGCGCGGATTAAAGTGACGCCGACGACGACCTGATCGGGCGTGCCTATCCCCGTGAATCCGTGGACGCCGACAGCGCCCGCCACCGGCACCCCGCCACCAGCAGCGGACGGTGCGGTCCGTCCGCGACGTCGCTCGCCAATCCGCTGGAAAGTGTCTACTGTTTTGCCACAGAAAACGTCCCTGCCCGGCTACTGGTCGCGGTCCATGTGCCGGAAAGTCGGGCGATAGTCTTGGGGACGTCTGCCGCGAAAGTCACCACGACATTTGTGCAATCCCGTCCGTCCGCGGAGAACTGTGTGCCGGACACTCGCCAGACGGCGTTGTTCAAGGCGCAGTACAGCGGGTTGTCTGCCTCGATCGAGAAGGTTGAATCGGCTCGCAGCACCATTACGACGTTGGCTCGGCCATAGCTGTTGCTCGCGTTACCCCCCTCGACTGTCCCCTTCCACGTCCCAATGAGCGATCCGTCATACGGATCATCCTTGCTGACTCCTGAAGGGACGTCGCCCCCGCAGGCGGCCGATAGCATCAGCGGCGCCAAAACGGCGAGCACCTCCAGAAAACGCCCGACGGCTCTCGACATCGTCTGCTCACTCGAATGAGGGTAGTTTCGCGGTCCGGAGGTTTGGGGCAATGGCGCCGGAGCCGGTCGGCTCCGAGATTGGGTGACGTCGTACCGTCGTACCGTCGGATCGTCCTCCGAGTCCGTGCGCATTGACCTATCTGGGTATTACACGAAAGCGGCGGTCGTCCTATCACGAATCTGGTGGCGGCCAGAGGAGAAAGGGGCCGATGGAAGAGGTGTCTCGCGACGAGGTCACGCGGCTCATCGAGGCCGTCGGAAGGGGTGATCGCGACGCATTGAGCTCGCTGGTCCCACTGGTGTACGACGAGTTGCAGGCGTTGGCGCACCGGCAACGGCGCCGCTGGAATGGCGACCACACGCTCAACACGACCGCGCTTGTTCACGAGGCCTACCTCAAGCTGGTTGATCAGAGTCGTGCCAGCTGGGCGAACCGCGCCCACTTTCTCGCCGCCGCTTCGCGCGCCATGCGGCACATCCTGATCAACCACTCGCGCGACCGGCGCGCGCAGAAGCGGGGAGGGAGCTCCGCGCCCCACCTCTCGCTCGATGCGCGCGACGCGCGGGAATACGAGGCGCTTTCTCAGAGCGATGGCGACGCCGACCTCCTCCTCGCCGTCAACGCCGCGTTGGAGAGGCTCGAGCAGGTCAATCCCCGCCAGAGCCAGATTGTCGAGTGCCGCTTCTTCGGCGGAATGACGATCGAGGAAACAGCACTCGCGCTCGGGATATCAACGGCCACCGTGAGCAGAGGTTGGGCGCTGGCGCAGGTGCGTCTCTACCGCGAGTTGCAGGGCGTTCCTGACCTCTGACGAGAAGCGCGTCGTATTCAGCGCGTCGCCGACCAGCTTGTCACGTACGTCCCGAAACCCTGCAACCGACACCTGCCGCCGCCGCGGAGCTCGTTGAGCGAGGGGCCAACGAGCGTGCCTTCGAGGAAGCACCCGTCCACCGTCGCCCAACGCACGTGACGTCCGTTGATCGTCCCGGTTAATGTGACGCCGGTAAAGTTGTTCGGTATGGTAGAGCCGTCAGACGCCGTGCACGTCCCGATCTGATCGTACGACCCCGTGAACGTGTCACCGATCTGGACGAAGGTATACGTACCATTGGTGCTGCACCGGTACGTCTTCGATCCCGCACCCGGAGACTGCGAGTAGAAGACGGCTTCTGCGTCCTCGTGGAAAGACCACTCGCCGCTGATGTCGACGGTGCCGTACCCGGGAGTGACTGCCCGCGCGATCCGCGGCGAATCGGAGGGGGCAAAGGGAGGCTCCGCACAGGCGGCGAGGAGCGTGATCATGACCGAAAGCAGGAGCGCAGAGGTGGCACGCGGTTGATACATAAATCCTCGCGGGTTGGTGGTCGGTGGGACCTTGCCTCGTGACGGTCGTCATGGCGGGCCGGTAAGACGCGCTCCAGATTGCGGCGGTAAAGCAGGGCGAAACAGGTGGATTGCTGCCTCCATCTAGAGACGAGTACACGAGAGTGGCGGATTTCCCATCACCGCGCCGCGTCGGGCCGATTGCACGTCGCTGGGAAGCGCACGAGCCCAGCAGGCTGTGCAGAAGGAAACGTTTCCTTGTGCGCCCACCTCGCCGCCAGCCCGCTTGACGAGCAGCGATGAACTCTTCGCGCGAAGAACGGTTGGAGCGACTGTTTGAAAAGGCGATGGCGCTACCGCCAGAAAACCGCGCGCACTTCGTGCGAGCGACGTGCGAAGACGACGAGCAGCTTCGCGATGCGCTGACGTCCCTGCTTTCACACGCTGATGCAGCCGCTGGGTTTCTCGACCGCATGGCGGCAACAACGGTTGCGCGAGTCGACGAGTTGCTTTCTGGCACGCCGCCGAGACTCGACGACGGAGGGACGGACGCCCTCGAAGGGCGAACTGTGGCGCACTTCCGCATTCTCGAACGACTCGGAGGGGGCGGCATGGGACTCGTCTACCGCGCAACCGATCTCCGTCTCGGGCGTGTGGTGGCGCTCAAGTTTCTGCCGCCGCACCTCGGCGCCGATGAGCAAGCGCGGACGCGGTTCGTTCACGAAGCGAAGGCTGCATCCGCGCTCGACCACCCGAACATCTGCGCGATCCACGAGATCGGCGAGACGGAGGCGGGACAGCTCTTCATCGCCATGCCGTGCTACGACGGTTCGTCGCTCAAGGAGCGCATCGCCGCGGGGCCGATCCCTCACGACGAGGCCCTCGACTACGCAGGACAGGTTGCCGAGGGACTACAACGGGCGCACGACGCGGGGATTGTGCACCGCGACGTGAAGCCCGCGAATATCGTGCTCACCGCTGGAGGGCGCGTGAAGATCGTCGACTTCGGGGTCGCGAAGATCGCTGGGACAGAGATCACCCGTGTCGGCACCACGATGGGGACCGTGGCGTACATGAGTCCCGAACAGACGCGCGGCGACGCAGTTGATGCGCGCTCCGACATCTGGAGTTTCGGCGCCGTGCTGTATGAGATGCTCGAGGGACGGCGCCCATTCTGCCAGCAAAGCGACGAGACACTGATCCACGCGATTCGTCATGATGCCCCTCGCCGTTTGAGCGCCGTTCGCTCTGACCTTCGGTCGGGGGTGGCGGCGCTCATCGGACGTTGCCTGGAGAAGGAGGCGGCTCGTCGCTATCCGGACGTGAGAGAGCTTCTGCGCGATCTGCGGACCGTGCAACGCGGCGGTCGGATACGACGCCCTCCGGACGTATCCCGACTGCGCGCCGCAGGGGGCGCCGTTGCCATCGCCGGGTTGCTGCTGCTCTTGGGTTGGCAGCTCCAGCCGCGAGCCGATCGTCGCATCACCTCGCTGGCCGTGCTACCGGTTCGCGCTCCAGCCGTTGGCGTGGCCGACGCGAACCTCGCTGAGGGAATGGTCGATCTCCTGATCGCACAGCTCTCCGAGTTGAGCGCCCTTCGACGAGTTGTCTCGCGATCGTCCGTCTCGCAGCTCGAGCGAAGCGGGACACATGGATGGCGGATCGGCCGCGAGTTGGGAGTGGATGCGCTCGTGGAGCTCTCCCTCTCGAGGGACGGAGAGAATGCCCGGGTTGACGTCGCCTTGATCGAATCCGGTGGTGGGAAGGTTCGATGGAATCGCCGCTTCGAACGGCCGGTTCGGGAGGTGCTGTCGCTGCAGCGAGAGATGGCCCAAACGATCGCACGCGAGTTGCAGTTGGCGCTAACACCGAGCGAGTCGGCGCGGCTGGTAGGCGTGGCGCCGACCGTGCGCCCCGAAGCTTTCGCTTTGTATCTGCTCAGTGCGCGCTCGAACGAGTCCCGAGAGGCTACGCGCTATCTCGAGCAGGCAATCGCCGCGGACTCCACATTCGCGCTGGCGTACGCCAAAGTGGCGATTCCGTACATCATGTTGGAACGCGACGGAGCACGAGCCGAGCGCGCGATTGGGAGGGCGCTATCGCTTGATCCAGGGCTCTCCGCCGGCTACGACGCGCTCGGGCTTCTCCGACTTTGGATCGACCGCGACTGGGGCGCCGCTGAGTCGGCGTTCAGCCGCGCCTTGGAGCTCGACCCTCACAATGGCCTGGCGCACCATGAGCTTGCGCAGCTCAACATGCGCCGGGGTCGCTGCGACGCTGCGATCGCCGGCGAGGAGAAGGCGGTGATACAGAATCCCGGGATCGCCCACTTCCAGAGTGGCCTTGCCGAGGTGCACCTCTATTGTCGGCAGTACGGGCTGGCGATCGCCGAGTTCGAACGAACCCTCCCGCTCGTTCGCGATTCCGGGGGCGTGTATTTTCTGATCGGCGACGCGTACTACTTCGACGGCCAATTCGCGAAAGCGCGGGCATTCTACGCCAAAACGCCGTGGCCTGTGCCCGGATGGGCCGAGGTCGCGCTAGGCACGCCTGGGCCGGCCCGCGCGCAGATCGTCGAACTGTCGGCGCGGTGGGCTCGCGGCCAAGCCGACGCATTCACCGCATGGACCTTGGCGCGCCTCCACGCGAGTCTCCTCGAGAAAGAGGCGGCGCTCACTTGGCTTGAGCGAAGCCACGCGTCGGGGCACGGAATGGTGCTTTATCTGAAGGTCCAGCCGCAGTTCGACATGCTCCGCGCTGAGCCGCGTTTTCAGGCGCTGCTGCAGAAAGTGGGACTGACGGAGTGACGTCCTCTCGCCCCGTTTATGCCTGGACACCCACCCTTCAGAACTATTTGGCGAAGATCGTGAGCACTCCGGCAGCGGGAATCGCCGTGCTCACGGTCTGACCGGCAGTGATGGTCACGTCGCTCAGCGGGCGCGCGTAGTCGGCTCCGGCGGTGTAGTCGATGCCGTACAGGCCCGGCGCCAAGCCGGCTACGGAGAAGGAACCACCTGCCGACGCCTTCACAACCACGACCTGCTTTCCGTTGACGTTGCGGAACGCTACCGGCTCAAAACGCGCATCGGCTGACGTGGCACCGATGCGCACCGCACGCAGCGCCACGTAGCGGAAGTATTGGCGCAGTAACTTGGTCATGCTGCCGGTCCGCACGTCGGGCGCGTTGCTGCCGAGCGCAGCGCCGAAGATGGGGAAGTAGGTGCCGCCCGTGTCACGGTCGCCGCAGAACGCGAGGCCGAACTGCTGCCACGCCGACACGTTCGCGAGCGTGAGGTCGGCGTGCAGATCCTCGTAGCCGCTGCCGCCGTGTTCGAGCATCGCCGTACGCATACCGTACTGCGCCCCGCGTTGCGCGAGAGCCTGCAACTGCGCGGGCGTGGGCGCACTGCCATAGCGATGATACGCGATCTCGTTGAGCCCCTGCGGAACGCCAGCCACCGCGGCCATCTCGTCGAAAAAGGAGATGCTAGCCGTGATACTGCTGCCGCTGGGCCCGATGAAGTCGGGGAAGAAGCCGCTCTGGTTGAGCCGACGCTTCACCGCATTGAGCAACTGTCCAATCGGCGGGCCGGTCCATCCGCCGAGATTCGGCTCATTCACGAGTTCCAGCGAGTTCGGCACGAACCCGTACTTCTGCTGCACGTGCTGCCAGGCCGCCAGGACGAACTCCGCGTATTCCTCGGGGTTGTCGCGATGGAGTTGCCCCGTGTTCGCGCCGGTGTACGAGAAGTTGAGCCAGAGCTGCTCGCCGCGGGCGGCCAGTCGCTGCCGCAACGGAATGACCAGCTCGTCCATCGTGTAGTCGAGATAGCCCCAGTTGAACCCGGCCGGGTTGATGACGAACGGATCGTTGTTGTCGTTCACCACCTGAAACCAGAACACCTTCCACTGATCGAAGGTGAGTCGGCCCGCCTTGAAGTTGGTCCACTGGTCGGTCGGGTTCTCATAGCCGTTGCGCAAGCCGATGCGAATGCGGTTGATGCCGACCTCGTTGGCGGCACGGTCGAGCAGATCGGACTTGTACGTCGCATACGCACGCGGATCGCATTCGGCCTGTCCGATCTCCATCAGCGCCTCCCAACCCGTCATCGTCTGGAAGCGCTGAGCCGGATTGACCGTGATCGTACCGGTTGCGACCGGGGGCGGACTCACCGTGATCACGGCAACGCCTTGCTTCCCGTCGACGCTGGCGGTGATCGTCGCCGTGCCGGGCGAAACGGCGGTCACGCTGCCCGCGTCCGTGACGGCGGCGATCGCTGCCGAGGAACTGGCCCACGAAATCGCCTTGCGTTGCAACGCGGCACCGACGGCGTCGAACGCAGTGGCGCTCAGCGGGATGGAACCGCCCACGTCGAGTGTCGCAGCCGCGGGAGTGACGTCGATGCGCGCGGCGAGCAAGCTCGCGGTCACCGGTACGAGGTTCGGCGCGTCGCTACCGCAACCGGTGACGCAGGCGCCGACCACCAATAGCCTGGTGACAAAGGCGAGGCGTGAAAGAGCGGGTGCGGTCATGGTTCGATTTCTCGTGGTTTGCCGGACGAGGGGTGAACTTTCAACCCTACACCGGTGCTCGCCGAAAGTTGTGGAACGACGCGCCACCTGTGCGCGACAAGAGCGATCCCAATCCCAGCCGCCGCTTCATACCAACTCTCTAGTACTTGAACGTGAAACCGAGCAGCGGAACACCCGGGAAGATCGCATCATGGAGCGGGGTCGCGAATGCGAGATCGACCGCGATTTTCTCTCCGATGAA
>JBKJTE010000171.1:0-10547 GCA_046590495.1 Gemmatimonas sp.
CCGAGTCCCATCGTGATACCCGGCACGTAGCGCACGACATCGGCCATGGACTGCATGCCCTGATCGGCGATCAACGCACGCGACACAACGGTCACTGACTGCGGCACATCGCGCAGCGGAGTGTCAGTTCGTGTCGCGCTGGAGGTGCGCGTGAGGGTATAGCTTCTGCGCTTCTTGACCGAGTCGCGCACAACGAACGCCTTGAGTCCTTGCGCCGCCGTGTCGCCCGGGACGACCGCTCGTTTGACCGAGTCCGTCGCGCCTTGGGCGGCTCCGACGACCGGGGACAGGATCAGCGTTGCGGCGACCAGAGCGATCAGCGCACGTAGGCTCGTCGGCGAGATGGACCGAACGGTGGTGTTGGTCGGCGGGTGGCGACGCATAGCGGGGCACATTTCCGGTTAGATTGCGTTTGAGAGTGGTTATCATCTATCGCAATACCAAGTAAACCACTCCCCTTTACGGCCGCAAGGATCGCTCGACCCGAGGTTGGCCTCGTGCCGAGCCGTCGCCACTGCGGCTCAATCTTGATCGAGTTTCTGCGCCTACTGCCCCGCGACTGCTCCCCCGACTACTGACCCACGGCGGCACCGTCGCGACGGGGGTCGGCGACGCCAATGCGACGGCCATCCTTGCGGACGAAAACGGCGTGCACTCCGCCAAACGTGATGTCGGCGACACGACTGGCCGGCCGGTAGCCCCGCGACACCAACGCCGCGTACACGGCCGACGAAAAGCCCGGTTCGACCTCCACCTCGCGCGCGTTTGCGCTGGCATGAATGCGGGGTGCAGCGACCGCGAACCCCGGATCTTCACCGAACGCCAGGATGCGTATCGTCACCTGCGTGATCGCCGGCTGGATGTATTGCGAACCGGCTGCGCCGACCACGAGACGCACCTGCCCACCCTCGAGCACCATCGTCGGCGACATCGTCGAATTCGCATAACGATTCACGCCGCGTGTGCGCGCATCGAAGTTGCTGCCCGCTGAATTGAGGAAGAAACCATCGGTGTAAACGCCTGAACCGAAAAGCACGCCGACGGTAGTTGTTGCAGAAACGGCGTTGCCATCTCCGTCGACGATCGCCATGTGCGACGTGAAGCTTGTGCCTTCCGCCGGTTCGCTCGTTGGCGCGGCCTGATGGCGATCGGCCTCCTCGCGCGCCCCATTCGTTGTCTGCGATGCGTTCCGCACGGCGGCGGGATACGGGTCCGTTGCACAAGCACCGGGCGGCGTGGTCGAATCGAACGCCCAGGGATCGCCGGCAACAGCACTGTCCGGAAACGCACCACCAGCAAGTCCCGCTCGTTGCTTTGCGAATGCTGCACTACTCGCGCCGCGCGCCGGCACACTCTGCGCGAACGGATCGCCGCGCCAACGTCCGCCATCGGCCTGGCCTAGTCGCATGATGTCGGCAAGCTTGGTCACAGCATCGGGCTTGTCGGTGAAGCCGGCGGCGTTCGCGATGCCCGAATACTCGGCCATCTGCAACATCTCAAGTACCGACGCGCCGCCCATTGGAGGCGGGGCGCTCAGCACGGTGTAGCCGCGCCACATTGCGCACAGCGGACGCATCGTTGCAACTGGATAGTTGGCGAGGTCATGCACAGTGATCAATCCGCCCTGTGCGCGCACCTTTGCAGACAGATGTTCGGCGATCACGCCGGTGTAGAACGCGCTCTTTCCTTCGGACGCGATGCGCTGCAACGTCGCGGCGAGTTCAGGTTGCACGAGTCGCTCACCCGGTCGCAACGCTTCGCCTTTGGGCATGAAGCGTAACAGCGCGAGTGAGTCTGCAGACAACTTTTCTTTTGATGATGCAATGGTGCGCGACAAGAGTGGCGTCACGACGAACCCGTCGCGCGCGAGCCTGATCGCCGGGGCCATCACTTGGTCGCGCGTGAGTTTGCCGAATCGCGAATGCGCTTCAAGCATTCCGGCAACCATTCCCGGAATCGCCGCGGCACGCCCGGCGCGACGCGCACCGCGCGATGTGTCCGCCATCCCCCACGCCGGATCTTCACCCGAGCGCGGATAGAACGAGATATGTTCAGCGTGCTTCGTTTTCGCGTTGTAGTATGTCATCGCACCGCCGCCGCCAAGGCCGGTCTGCGATACGTCCACGACAGACAAGGCAAACGCAGTCGCAACAGCAGCATCGATTGCGTTGCCGCCGAGCCGCAACGCCTCAGCGCCAGCGGCGGCCGCTTCAGGTTGCGAGGCTGCAACCATGCCGCGATCGCCTTCAACCCGTTTGCCTGACATCGGTGCAGCGGCCACTGCAGTATTTGGCGAACGACTGCACGCGGCTGCAAACAGGAGCAGCGTCGACGCCATCACGGCTCGCGACACAGATCGTGTGACGGGGCGCACGACGTCAGCTACCGAATACGAGTCGGACACGAGGCGATCTCCGCGCAGCTCAGTGATGATACAAAAGTGCTGTAAAGGTGCTGCGAACATGGAACGAAGTTACACGACCGTACGAGTGCGTTCGGGGAATCGACCACCGCTGCGGCCTACGGTTCAACCAGAGGAAGCAACTGACGCACGATCCGTTCAGTCAGCCCCCACACGATATGCTGCTGCACGCGAAACGCAGGGAACCGCGCACGCACGCCGTTGACCATCATCACGTGCTCGGCCTCGGCGTTCTCGCCGCGCAACGAAGAAAGCGGCACCCAGAACGCGCTCGCCACTTCGGCGCTCAGCACGAACTCCACATCGGGCGCCACGACAGCAACGAAGGGACGGATAATGATCGGTGGCAACACGGGCGAGCGTGGCGCAAGATCGTCAAGACGACCAAGCATGCGACCGGCGTGCAGGTCGAGTGCCAGTTCCTCGAACGTTTCCCGCATCGCGGTCATCTCGAGCGAGGTATCTGCGGGTTCGGTGCGACCGCCGGGGAATGCAACGTGGCCGCTCCACGGATCGCGCTCAAGCACGGCCCGTTTGATGAAAAGCAACTCGGGCTCATCGACAACACGCAACACAGCGGCGACCGCTGCCCAGCGCGATTCCGGCGACGGAACCGCGTCTACAGCGGAGCGGGCTGCGATTCGCGCGGTGAGCCGCGCAATCGACTCGTGAGACAGTGTCTGTACGAGCGCGTTCAGTCCGCCACCTCGCCGCCGGAAGCGACCCAGTCACGAAATCCGCCCGCCATCGACGCTGCATGGGCGTATCCCATGTCGTTCAGAACACGCGCAGCAAGCGCTGATCGATTGCCGCTCGCGCAGATCAGCACCACGCGCGCATCGCGCGGCACTCGAGCCTCGATCTGACTCTCAAGCACACCACGTCCGATGTAGATCGCGGGTGCAGCGTGGCCAAGGTTCCACTCGTTCTGCTCGCGAATATCGATGAGCACGAGCTCCTCGCCACGCGCCAACTGATCCTGAACTTCACGTGCCGTAACCTCAGCGATCACGGCCTTCGCTTCGGCGACGAGCTGTTGTGCGGTCTTGAATGCCATGGTTGTTACTGAAATGGGTGGTCACGTCGAACAACTTTCGATCGATCTATGGTCGATGCACCGACAGCGTGCGCGCATCGGCGTCCATCGTTGCGAGCGCGCCGAGTGGAATCGTCCATTGCTCCGGAATGTGACCGACCGGGATTGCGAGCAGTGCAGGAACGGAGAGGATATCTGCACACTCGCGCACCACCGCGTCGAGAGTACGACTGCCGTCATCGGTGGTCTCGACGCAATCGGTACAATGGCCGAACGCAATCGCGACACATCCTTCAAATGCGCCGGCCAGCCGCAGCTGCGTCAACATCCGATCGACGCGATACGTGGCTTCGTTGATGTCCTCAAGTACAACGATCGCCTCACGAAAGTCGATCGCCCACGGAGTGCCGCACAGTGACGCAACCAACGCGAGATTTCCACCGGCCAGTCGTCCGCTTGCGCGCCCCGATCGTAGTACGGTGCACGCCCGTGCATCGCCGCATCCGTCGCGACCGTCCACTACCGTTTTTACCAGCGAGCTTCGGCTGAAATCGGTCAGGTCAGTGCGTGCAGTTGGCGCATGAAAAGAAACGACTCCAGCCCGTTGCCAGAGTGCGTGCAACGCGGTGATATCTGAGTAGCCAAGCAGCGCTTTCGGGTTTGCCCGAACACGGTCCACGGGGATCGACGGTAGCAATCGTGCGGCTCCGTAGCCGCCACGGAGGCACCAGATCCCGTCGATATCGGGATCGTCGATCGCAGCGAGCAGATCGGCCGTGCGGCTCGCATCACTCCCGGCGAAGTAGCCGTCACGCGCGAGCGCATGCGGGCCGACTTGCGGGTCCCAGCCGAGCGATTTGGCGGTGGCAACCGCATGATCGAGTTCGCTGGCGTCGCGCAGCGGTCCGGACGGCGACACGAGTGCCACCCGTGCCCCCGGTGCGAGGCGCGCCGGTTCGACGAGTGCGGAGGAGGGGGCCAAAGACATATCAAAACGTAGTCGCTCAGTACCAGCACTGCCACGACCACGCATCGATGCGGCCTCAATATCGGATCAAGGTGGCTGGGGTTGATCCGTGTGGGGTGTCAACGTGCGGTGACGGCGGTGAACTTTGACCGGTGCTGACGACAATCTCTCCGATCGTGGTTGCCCTTGTGGCGGCAGTGCCGTGGTGGATCCCTCCGGCGATGTTATCCTTTCGACTGCGAGCGACTCCATCGCTCGACGATGTGGATGCGACGCCGCCGAGCGTTGAGCATGCAGAGAGAGTGTCGGTGATTTTGCCGGCGCGGAATGAGGCGTTGCACATTGGGGCGTGTGTAAAATCTGTGCTGTCGTCAACGTGGTGCAATCTTGAATTGATCGTCATTGACGATCATTCCACCGACGGGACGTCGGCGTTGGCGCGCGAGGCTGCCGCTGGCGATCCGCGGATGACGCTGGTGTCGGCGCCTGATCTGGCAGCCGGCTGGTTTGGTAAGCAGTGGGCGTGCCAGAGTGGCGTTGTCCATGCGACCGGATCGCTGCTCCTGTTCATTGATGCCGACACCAGACATTCCCCTGATCTCATCGTGCGACTGGTGCGTGCGCGTGCGGAACGCGGCGCGGAGTTGATGTCAGTGGCCGGGCGTCAGGAGATGCGCACCGTGTGGGAATATGCGGTGCAGCCGTGCGTGTTCGTGTTGATCTTGCTGCGCTACGGTGGCGCGCAATCGATGGAGCGGGCGTCGAATGCGAGCGATGTCGTAGCGAATGGTCAATGTTTCATGTTGTCGCGCGCGACGTACGATGCGATCGGCGGCCACAGTGCGGTGCGCGACTTCGTTGCCGAAGATGTGATGATGGCACAAACTGTGTGGACATCCGGGAAGCGCGTATCGTTGGTGCGCGGGCTCGATCAGTTGAGCACGCGGATGTATGACGGCCTTGGCGCGCTCGTGAAGGGGTGGGGGAAGAATGTGTATGCGGGCGGACGATTCGCGATGCGTGGTGGTGCGATCGGGCGCGCAACGTACCCGCTGGTGTTGCTCAGCTTTCCGCTGGGTATGGTGATCCCGTTCGCGCTGTTGGTGATGTTGGCGATTGCGAACGTGATGTTTGTGTCGTCGCCGTTGTCTGTCGAGGCGACGCTCGGGAAGGCGCTATCGTGGTGGAGCGTGGCTACCAGTCTTGGTGTGCTCGCGACCTTTGGCGTCGCGAACCGATTGAATCGCGACGCGGTCTGGCGCGCACTGCTCGCACCGCTTGGTGGTGCGGTGCTACTCTACATTTGCGTGACCGCGATAGTGCGCGGTCGCAACGTCAGCTGGAAGGGTCGCGGCTACCAGGCGCGCTAGCGGTTGATGACAAGGACGTCGTTCACAGGGCGACGCTATGCGGTCAGCCGTTCGGCGCGCGCGATGTAGGCCGCCCGGAGCTGACGTGCGATCGGACCAGGCGTGCCGTCAGCGATCGCCTGTTCATCGATCTGCGTCACCGGCAACAAAAAACTGGTCGCACTCGTCATGAAGCACTCGTCGGCAGTGAGCGCTTCTCCGACCGTGAACGGACGCTCGACGATCGGCAGCTTGAGCTCGTGCGCGAGTTCGCGCGTGACATCGCGCGTGATCCCGGCGAGAATGTCGCGCGACAGCGGGCGCGTGATCATCACACCATCCTTTACGATCCAGACGTTGCTCGAGCCGCCTTCGGTCACGACACCGTCTTCGTGCATCATCGCTTCGAACGCACCAGCGACCCGTGCAGCTTGTTTGGCGAGCACCTGCGCCAACAGCGCCGTACTCTTGATGTCACGTCGCGCCCATCGAATATCCGGCACCGCATGCAGTCGCACGCCGCTCGCATTCGGATCGTCGCGCAACAACTTCGGTCGCGCGTACGAAAACATGGTCGGTACCGCGTCCGGCGGGAACGGAAAATCGCGTTCAGCCACACCACGTGTTACCTGCAGATAGACGAGCCCTTCGCGCACATCGTTCGTTGTCGCGAGCGTCTGCATCACGGTCGTCCATTCCTCGACGGACATGGTCATCGGAATGCTGATCGCGTTGAGCGACCGCGCGAGCCGCGCGAGATGCAGATCGGCGTCGAGCAAGCGCCCGTTGTAAACTGCCGCGACCTCGTACACGCCGTCCCCAAACAGCAGGCCGCGATCAAAGATCGACACGCGCGCGTTCGATTCGTCGACGAAGGAGCCGTTGAGCCAGCAGGAGGGCATGGAGTGGGTGTGGAGTGGTGGGCGGTCGAGCGCGGAGATCGCTCATGAGTTTAACGGCGAAGTCCTGAGTTGTGAGTTCGAGTTTCGAGTTTCCAGTCCGTCGCTCGCACCTCACGCAACCGGAATCTCGTAACTCAGACTGCGAACTCACGACTCGGTTCTTCGAGCGAAACGCCTGCCGTAAGTCACCCCCAGCTCGTCACCCCCAACTACTCCCCCTCACCAGCCCCACGGCCGCCCCAACCAACAACAGCCACGCGGCCCCGAGCCGCGTCGACATCAGCACGCCAAACGCGATCACCGCCACGGCCGCACCATATGACGTCGACACCACCCCGCGCGACAGCAGCGTCACCGCCATCGCCAGCAGTGCCAGTGATGCCGCGTTCACGCCATCAAGCGCCGCCGCCGCGCGCGCTGATCGCCGCACCCGCGCTACGATCACGCCGCTCACCGCCGCAAACACAAACGCCGGTAGGAACATCCCGACGGTCGCCGTCGCTGCCCCCGCGTGCCCAGCCAGCAGATAGCCGACAAACGTCGCCGTCGAGAACACCGGTCCGGGCGTCACCTGCCCGATCGCGATCGCATCCAGCAGCTGCGCCTCAGTGAGCCACCCGTGGCGCTGAACAAACTCAGCGCGCATGAACGCGAGCAATACGTAGCCGCTCCCAAAAACGACACACCCAATCTTGAGAAACGATGCGAACACGCCGCCAACGGTGGCACCGCTCACCGCCAGCGCAGCCACTCCCGCCGGCGCCGAAAGCCCCGCAATCCCAACCAACGCAGCTCGCTCCCGCACCTGCGCACCTTCACGCGCTCCCATCGCAATGGTACTAGCCAACACCAACACAATCAGTTCGTGCACCCCCATCAACAGCGCCACAAAACTGCTCACCACAATCAGACCCGACATCCAACCCGTCACCACACTCCGCCCCAGTCGCCACACCGCTTGCATCACAACGGCGACAACAACAGGCTGCATCCCCACCAACACGGCCGCCACGTCGGGGCGACGACCCGCTTGACTGTACCACCACGCAAACGCCCACACGATCACCACCGCGGGCGCTATGAAACCCACCCCCGCCACCACCAACCCAATCCACCCGGCACGCCGAAGACCAAGCATCATCGCCAACTCAGTTGAACTGGGCCCCGGCAACACATTCGCCGCGCCCAACAAGTCGGCGAACTCCTCACGCGTCACCCACCGACGCACACGCACACACTCGTCCTCCATCAACGCTACGTGCGCCGCCGGACCACCGAACCCAGTCACACCGAGCCGCAAAAAAAGTCGCATCACCTCCCCAACGCTTCCCGCCATCCCCTCCTCCCGAAGCCACCCAGTCCCCAGTCCCCAGTACCCGCCGCAACAAAACGCTACGACTCGCAATACGGCGGTTAACCACAAATTCCGCCGCGTCCACACCATGCGGGCGTGCTCACACTCCGCGCCGCCGCCACCCTCCTCGCGCAAGCCGATTCCCTCCTCGCGCTCCGACCGATCGCGCGCACCCTTGGCTTCATCGATACACCACACCCCGCATCAACCGACGCACTACGTACCATCGGCATCCACGAGCTGGTCACCAGCGCTGACATCACCCGCGGACACGGCGCGCTCCGGCTGCTCACCGCCACACTCGCACCACACACCGGACTCGCCACGACCGCCGACTCGCGCGAAATCGTGCGCCGACTGTGCACCACAATCGCACGCAATGCACCAACCCGACGCTGGTGCACGCTCACACTCGATCATACCGCGCGCAATCTCACGCTCGCCACCGTCACACCACACCCCCAAGGCCCGCGGATCGCCGTCCTGAGAGTCGATCGCGCCCACGTCGTCGACTCCGACGCCGAAACGCTGCGGACACTCGCCGCCATCACCGATAACGATGACGTCCTCCGACACGCGCGCTTCACCGACATCCTCAAACGCGACGCACTCTCCAATCGCTTCTACCACGGACTGCAACGCACGGTCACACACCTCGCGTCGTCCGCCACTGGACCCGCAACACGACCGGAAAAGCTTGAACTCGCACTACTCTGCGCATCACGCTGCCTCTTCCTCGCCTTCCTCGAAGCGAAAGGTTGGCTCAATGGCAATCGCGATTTCCTCCTTCAACATGCCACAACTTCCCTCGAACTCGGCGGTTCGCTCCACCATCGCCTCCTCCGCCCACTCTTCTTCGGCACGCTGAACACACCACGGCACCAACGCGCTCCTGCCGCTCGCGCCTTCGGTGACGTCCCATTCCTCAACGGTGGGCTCTTCGCACCAACCCCACTCGAACGCAAACGACACACACTGCGCTTCTCCGACGACGCCATCGCATCACTCATCGGCGAACTGCTCGACCGCTATCGCTTCACCGCACACGAAGACTCCACCGCGTGGTCCGAAGCGGCCGTCGATCCGGAAATGCTGGGCCGCGCATTCGAATGCCTCATGGCAGACGACGAACGCCGGCGCTCAGGCTCGTTCTACACACCACCGTCGCTCGTCGACCAGGTCGTGCAGGACGCCTTGCACTCAGTCGTCCCGAATTTGCCGCACGATGCGTTCACACACGAACAAGCGCCACTTCACGTCGACCTCGACACACTCGAGAAACTGAAGACCCTCCGCGTCCTCGACCCCGCCTGCGGGTCCGGCGCGTTCCTCGTCCATACACTCGAATCCGTCGCCCGCATCCTCCACCGCGCCGGCGACCCGCGACCGCTCCACACACTCCGACGCGACACTCTCACACGCTCAATCTTTGGCGTCGATCGCAATCCGGTCGCGGTCTGGCTCTGCGAACTGCGACTCTGGCTCTCAGTCGTCATCGACTGCCCGGAAACACGCGCCAGTCGCGTCCCACCACTCCCCAATCTCGATCACCACATTCGCGTCGGAGACTCCCTCGCCGGCGGTGACTTCCGCCACGCACCACCCAGCGCTCGCACACTCACCACACTCCGCGAGCGCTATACGCGCGCGTCAGGTCAACGCAAACACACACTCGCCGCCAAACTCGAAAACGAAGAACGAAACCGCGCCGTCGCCGAATCCACCCAACGACTCACCGCCGTCACATACGAACGCTGTCAACTCATCGAATCGCTCCGAACCAAAGACCTCTTCGGTCAACGCCGCATCCGCACACGACACGATACCACCCGCCTCTTCGATCTCCGCGCCCGCTCCCGCGAGATCGCACGTCAACGCACGTCCCTCCAACTCGGCGCCGCACTCCCCTTCCGGTTCGCCGCCCACTTCGCCGACGTCGCTGCAACCGGCGGCTTTCCGCTCATACTCGGCAACCCCCCCTGGGTCCGCCCACACGCACTCCCACTCGCCGAACGCCAGCGCCTACGCAAAGAATTCCGCACCATGCGCGACGCCTCATGGACCGCCGGCGCCAAACGCGCTGGCGCATCCACTGGCTTCGCCGCACAAGCCGACATCGCCGCGGCGTTCATCGAACGCAGCACCCAACTCCTCGCCCCCGACGGCACCATCGCCCTGCTCGTGCCAGCAAAACTCTGGCGCGCACTCGCTGGCGGCGGCACACGCCGATTCCTCGCCGAACACACCCGCATTCACACCGTGCGCGATTGGAGCGACGCCCCGCCACTCTTTGACGCCGCTACCTACCCCTCTCTCATCGTCGCCCAAAAATTAGCCAACGCCCCCAGACTCTCGGCCCCCACCCACTCACAACCCGAAACTCCAACCGCATACCCAAAACTTCAAACCCGCCGCACCGATCTCGTCCCAGCGCCCAACCCAAACATCCGCATCTCCATCGCACGACGCACCCGCACCCACCACTTCACCTCCCCCCCCCACCCCCCCCCCCCCCCC
>JBKJTE010000212.1:0-10853 GCA_046590495.1 Gemmatimonas sp.
GCGCTCGCCTGCTCGACCTCGCGCCCACCATTCTCTCGGCGCTCGGACCGGGAAAGATTTCCGCCATGGAAGGGGAGTCCCTGCTGTGAAAATTCTGGTCATCGGTCTCGATTGCGCCGCACCTGATCTGCTCTTTGGCGACGAATCGTTGGTCAACATCCGGCGCCTCATGAGCATGGGCGCGTACGGTCGGCTCGAAAGCGTCGTTCCGCCCATCACGATCCCGGCGTGGATGTGCATGTCCACCAGTCAGGACCCGGGCTCGCTCGGCATTTATGGTTTCCGCAATCGCGGCGATCATTCGTACGACAAGTTGCAGATCGTCAACGCGAAGTCGATCCGTCAGATGGCGATGTGGGACTATCTCGCGACGGAAGGGAAGAAGTCGGTGCTGATCGGCGTGCCGCCGAGTTTTCCGCCGCGCAAGGTGAATGGTATCTGTGTCGGGTGCTTTCTCACGCCCGATTCAAACACCGATGTGTACACGCACCCCGCATCGGTCGCGGCAGAAATTCGTGAACTCGTTGGCGACTTTCCGGTGGATGTGAAAGGCTTCCGCACCGATCAGAAGGATTGGTTGCTGGAGCAGGTGTTTGACATGAGTCGCAAGCACTTCACCGTCATTCGTCATTATCTCAAGAACGCCGAGTGGGACTACTTCCACTTCGTGAACATCGGGCTTGATCGCGTGCATCATGGTTTCTGGAGCTACTGCGATCCGAAGCATGTGGACTATGTCGCCGGCAACAAGTACGAAAACGTCATCAGCGACTACTACAAGCACCTCGATGAAGAGATCGGGACTGTTCTCGAACTGATCGACGACGAAACGATCGTGCTCGTTGTGTCAGATCATGGTGCGCAGCCGCTCGACGGTGGGTTTTGCGTGAACGAGTGGTTGGTGCGCGAAGGGTTGCTGGTGCTCAACGAGTACCCAAAGGAAGTCACGCCGTTCGGCAAGCTCAACGTCGACTGGACGAAGACAAAAGTATGGAGCGAAGGCGGTTATTACGCGCGCGTCTTTTTGAACATCGAAGGGCGTGAACCGACCGGCGCTATTCCGAAAGACGATGTGCTCCGTTTCCGCGACGAACTGAAAGCGAAACTCGAAGCTACCGTCGACGAGCATGGCAAACCACTCGGCACACTCGTCTTCAAACCGGAAGAGATCTATCACGACGTGAAGAACGTCGCGCCAGATCTGATCGTGCACTTTGGTGCGCTGTCATGGCGTTCAATCGGCGGTGTCGGCTACGACACGATTCACGTGCATGAGAACGATACCGGGCCCGACGACTGCAACCATGCGCAGTTTGGCGCGTTCATTTTGGCGGCAGCAAACAGTCCGCTGTCGGGCGAAGTGGAGGGTGCGCGTCTGCTGGATATTGCGCCCACGCTGTTTGAGTTGGGCGGGTATGAAATCCCGGAGACCTTCCAGGGACGTTCGCTCGTTTCGGGAAAGGTGGCTGACAACAGCCATCAGGACCTCGCGCCGGATCGCGAGGAGATCATCCGCCAGCGGCTGGCCGGGCTCGGATACATTTCGTAACCCGGTTCCCAGCTACGAGTCGTTTGTTCAGTTGCAATCGCCGTATAGATCGCCCTTGCCGCAGCCTCCGGGCGGCACGAAACTAGCAGTTCCGTCCGGATTCAAGCTCCTGCCGACCACAACCGAGACCGCGTCCATGACTGTCGACCATATCCCGATTCTCCCGCTGGCGATGTACATCGGCCCCGAAGTGATGATGCCGGTGGCCTCTGCCATCGCGGCGATTGTCGGGTACCTGCTGATGTTCTGGCGCAGCACTGTGGCGTTCATGAAACGCACTGGTGCGGCGGTGGGACGCCTTTTCGCCAAGCGCTGAAGACTGAGTTCCGCTCAGCGTGATGAGCTGATCATCCCTGAGCGTCGTATGCAGGGGAGCGCCAAGGTTTCCGGACTCCCCAAATGCCGTACAGAATGACGGCGGCAAAGAGATAGGCCGGGAGCGCCGACGGTCGTCCGTCGAGCCAAGGCGCGTACTGGGCGGACAGCTTCCCCAGTGTGTTGAGCCAAGGGAGCTGAAGCCCTTCGACAAAGACATGGATGATGTTGGTGTGCACCCCATACTGGTTGCGCACCATTGCCATCGAAAGTGAAATCGTCCCCGCCAGCACGACCATCGCGTAGCCAATGAATTTCGGCAGACGCATCAGCACGGCGGCCGCTGGCAAGAACAGGAATGGAATGACCGGCATGAGGTAGCGAATGCCCGTGTTCCATTGAAGGCGCGTATAGGCAATTGCCGAAAAGAAGACGATGTACGCTGCGCCGATTGCAAGGCAGACGACGGTCTCGCGGGTTGGCAGGAAGGACCGACCGTTGCGGAGCAGCACTGGCGCGCCGACCGCGAGGAGCAGCAGCGGCGACGCGATGAAGAGTCCAAAGCGCGTGTCAAAGAGCAGCGCGATGAGCAGCTGCAAATTGGGACCGGTGACTCCTTGGTAGCCCTGATCGCTGAAGATCACGGCTTTGGGCATCCAGTGTTGTGGCGGGCGAATCGCGTCGCCGAACGATGCCCACTGATACCACCATAGCAGCAGAATCATTGGAAGCGCGCCGGCTGTGAACAGTGCGCCGGCGCGAATGACACCGTTCCATGACTGAGTGTCGCGTGCTTTGCTGAGTGTGTAGAGACCGAGAATGCCGAGTGCGAGTGCGCCGCTGTAGTCGCATAGAAACGCGAAGCCGCCGAGCAAGCCGGCGAGCAGGACGCGCGGTGTTTCGCGCATTCGCAGTTGCCCGCCTGGATTCCAGAGCAGGAAGAAGCTCGTGAGCGCGGCGACACCGAGCGCGAGATTCTGATTGAGAAATGCCGAGCGAAAGAGCACCGGTGTCGCGAACGCGTAGAGCAGCGACAGCCACAGCGCGTACTTCTCGTTGAGTCCCGTGCCTTCGAGAATGCGACAGAGAATCACGACACCGAATGCTGACAGCGGCGCCATGCAGAGCACCATTGTGATGATGCCGACGAGTCCAAAGCGCACGTCGAGCCCGAGTCGTCGCGCATCACGGTAGAACCGCACTCGTGCTTCGCGCGGATCTTTGTAGACCGCGAGTGTGTCCGAACCGTCGGCTTTACGCGACTGCAGCGAGCGCGCGACCACCGCGTCGACGATGGGCTTGGTGATGAAGTACGGTACGGCCGCGAGCATCGAGATTCCCGGATTCGCGCCATGGTGCACCCCGGCGCGGGGCGTGTAGTCGGGACTTCTGAAGATGTCTTCGTGCAGCCCGTAGTACTTGGTGAGGTCAAAGCTCGCATCTTCGACAATGCTCACGACGAGGTAGTGCTCCCGCACGAAGTCTGTCGCGAAGTGCAGGCAGAACACGACCCAGCAGGTCAGAAAAAGTCGGATGCGCATTGAGCAAAGCTGGATGACGTGGTGGAGTGACGTGGTGGAGTGACGTGGTGGAGTGATCTGCTGGGCGACGTTCTTATGACCAGGCGAGCCAGGCGATGAGGCCCAGCGCGTACGTCCACGAGGCGCCAAAGATCAACCAACCGAGACGTCGATCTTTTGTGCTGCGATACCAGAGCAGAAATCCGGTGACCGCGAAGAGGAGCATCGCGACCGACACGACGTCCAGCAGCACCCACCACGCGAGATAGCCGACCCCGCCGCTTGCACCGGAAAGTGTATGAAAGTTCCGGAGCATGCGAAGCGGGCCAGCCTTGGCGCGCGTGATCGTCAGGATTGTACGATCCGCTGACACCTCTGCGTCGACACGCATCGACGGTGCATTCCAGCGCTGACGAAAACCGCCCGTCGGCATCGCGTTGAACCCATCGGTGCGTCCGCGCGCTTTCGCCTGCGACACGACGTAGTTGCGCAGCTTCGCATCACTCGTTGCGAAGGTGGGAGGAATCGGCGCAGTCACCGTCGAGTCACGCGTGGGTTCGCGCGGAATCCACTTGGCGTACACAAAGGTGATGCCGGAAACCGTGTAGAACAGAATCGCCAGCGCGAGGATCAATCCGGCAAAGAGATGGATCTGACGCGTGAGTGCGTACATGGACTTCATCGCAGCAACCATCCGAGCAGGGCGACACAGAGTACCGATCCGCCGAATAGAATCTGTCGACCCGAGATCGCAAATCGTCCGCTGCCGATCCAGAGAATGATTCCGGACACGGTGGAGAAGAGCAGTACGAGGATCGTGATGTGCGTGAAATTCCACCACATTGAAAGCGGTACCGAATCGGGATACTGTCGCGCGTCGTGCAATCCCTTGAGTACGGCCGTCAGACCAAGACGCTGTCCTTTGAGGGCGACCACGCCACTCTCCTGCACGCGAACGGAATACTTGTAACCCGGACGAAGCACCGCGAACGAAAGGCCTTCGTCCGCTTTCCACTCCGGCGCATTGGGGTTCACGTGCCCGACCAGTCCGAGTTCACTCGCAACCGTGCGCGCGGTGCCGGCGGGATCGTCGTGCGTGACTGGCGACTTCAGGGTGTCGGTCCACTCGCGTACCGGGCCTTCACGGTTGAGGCGCCCGATCGGATGACTGAAGAGGAGTGAACTGATGCCGTACACCACGAGATAGCTCGAGCAGAGCAGTCCACCGTACAGGTGAATGCTGCGCAACCAACGGTGTCGATTGCGGCGTGGTTTGACGGGTTGAGCAGCTGATGGAGCCATCAGGACGTTGGGCCTCTTGAAGTCTTGCGACGACGGCGCATGAACACGATGAGCAGTACGAGCAATGCAACGAGCGGAAGGAGCACCTTGAGCGCGAGCACGCAACGCTTGATCCACAGCTCACGCACACGCTCGGCGTATTCAAGCTTGAATTCTGCACGCAGCGAGTCCGCTGGATAGACTACGCCAGCTTTGATGACACGATCGATGCGCAATGTCGATCCGACCGGACCCAGGGGATCGGCAAAGTAGATGACGGCATCGGCAAGTTTTCCGACTTCAATGGTGCCGACGTCAGAGCGGTTGAGTGCGATTGCGGCATTCTTTGTCGCAGCCTGCAACCCCACCATCGGCGAACCCGCAATTTCGCCGATCAAGCGAAGCTCTTCGTGCAGATCGAGCCCTGCACGCTTGCCGTCTGCACCGGCGACGACCATGCCACCGCGCTTGATCAACTCACCCACAAATGCGGCCTGCTTCTTCCACGTCTCAGGGTACGCGGGAGCAGCAACGGTGTTCGTGGTCGGGGCACCACGCAACAGCTGTCGTAGCGTTGGGGGGTCCCCCAGAAACGCTGCCTCAACAGGCGTCGCGAGTGGACGCCCAAAGTGGTACTCGAATGCGATGGTCGGTTCGAGCCAGACGTGTGCAGCAACCATTTCGTTGATCAGCGAGTCGAGCTTCCCCTGATCCGTCGTCAGCCACAGATGCTTTTCCCACGGCCAGAAATCCTTCGTCGATTCAGGCGGAGTGAGCACCGTCCCATCGGGCTGACTTCCGGGCGCAACGGCCATGATGTGCGATATGCCACTGATGCCTGCGGCGATCGCTTCGCGCGTGAAGACATACTTCGAATTTTCCCACGTATGTCCGAACGACGGGATGCCAGCCGCGCGCGCAGCACGAATCTCGTCGCGCCAGTCTTCGTCGGTGAACGGTTCCTTGATCTTGATCGCGTCGACGCCAAGCTGCGCGAGTTTTGTCGCCAACGGTCCACCCATCGGCACGTCGTAACGCTTGGCGTCTTCGGCAACGACACGTGCAGCAACGACCAGGCGCGGAACCGGACGCGCCCCGTCTTCCGATGTCTTCCGCGCGGCGAGCAGCGTATCCGTCGCCAGCGACCCAGCATCGCGCACGGTGGTGATGCCGAGTGCAAAGCGAAGCCGCTGCTGACGCCAGAGTCCTTTGGGCGCGAGCGTAAAGGGCAGATGCACATGCGTGTCGATCAACCCCGGCGTAATCCAGTACCCGCGAAGGTCAATCTCCCGGTCCCCAGGGCCGGCAGCGCAGCCGTCGGCTCCAGAAACGCAAATAAATCGGCCATCGCGAATGCCGATCCGTGCACGCTCAATGGGTGGCCGCCCATTGCCATCAATCAGAGTACCGCCAGTTAGCAGGAGAGTCTGCTGAGCCCTGAGCGGTGGAATCGCAAGTGTATGAGAGGCCACTGCAATCAAGGCAATTGTCCAAGCTCGGTTCGTCATGACCGCATAGAGTTGGTGTGCCCGAAAGCATTCCGATCGCGCGTCGGCGTGGTTTGGTTACGCAATCAGGAACTCGCCCGTCAAAATCTGCGTGCCTTATAAATGGCAGAGCGATGCGTTTCGTCGGAATACCCGTTCGAACGGTTTGACCGGTCCGAATCATGGGAAGCGAAGATAGCTCAATGAATAGCTCTCTGGCTGACCGCTGACTGGGGGTATGTCGAATGGCCTTTTGACGACTATGGCGTGTGGTAGGTAATCCCCCGGTAAAAGCGCGGTCGTCAAAAGTGGAATGTTCTCGTGCTCTGTTCCGACAACATTTCTTTGACGGCATCACGGACGTGCAGGACGCGGACACGGAATAGCTCTGGACGTACAATCACGAACGACCCAATATGGCAGTAAGGGGGATCATTCCCGCCCAGCGGCTAGCACTAGCCGCTTAGCTCCACTGCTGACGCCCGTTAATAGCGGGGGATTAACGCGTGACTGATTCCCGACTCCATCATAGACTGCTTGAGAGTAACCTGTTCGGCGTTCCTGTTTCGGGCGCGCACGTCGACTCGGCAGCGAGCGCAGAGGAAATCGTCGACGCGTTTTCTCAACAGCCTGCCGGATTGCTTGTCGTGCGGGTCCCTGCGACAGACTTGAAGTCCGCTCAATGCATTGAAAGAGCGGGCGGACAGCTATGCGATGTCCTGCTGACCATGCGCAAGCGATTTTCGCCTGCGTCGTTGGCTCAATCCCACGAAGCGCCTGGGATGAGAGTGAGGCCGTCCGGAATCGATGATGCGGATCAAATCAGAACCATTGCCGGACGGGCATTTACGGGCTTTCGAGGACATTGGCACACCGACCCCCGCATACCGCGGGACCTCGCCGATTTGCTCTATGCCCGGTGGGCAGAGGACTTGGCGCGAAACCATCGTGCGAACGCCCGCATGTTCGTAGCGACGACGCCCCTCGACGAGGTCATGGGATTTCTCGCTCTTGCGGCAGATACCAATGATCACTGGTCGGTGCCGCTCACTGCAGTTGACACGGCGTTCCAGGGTCGTGGCGTGCTTCGGGCGCTGCTGGACTTTGGAGCACGTGATGTCGGCGCACAAGCGCAGATTCAGTTGAGTTACGAAACGCAAATCACAAACATCGCCGCTCTCAGGTCGGTCGCCAGCTTGGGACTCGTCCCCGCCGAATCCCGCTTGACCTTCCACATATGGTCTGCCAACACGTGATCCCTTTAATCGCCCCGCGCTAAGGTCCTGGCCGCGGTAGGACCTGTTCACGGAACGCGGGGCACCTCACTACGGAACAGAGAGCAGCTCAGTCAGTGGCTCGTGATGCGGTTACCGCCGATGCACTCAGCTGTTCAACGGTTGTCGCGTGAACCTCTCCATCGCGTGCTCGGCGATCAATCACGTACATGACCACGCCGACCGGAGTGAGTACGAGATACAGAAGACGCATACCGAGCATCGTTTCTGCACCGCCCTGCAATCCGGCGAGGCGATAGAGCGACGCGGCAGCTGTCTCGGTGAAGCCGATGCCACCCGGGGTGATGGGAACGTTGTTCAAGACGAAAACGAGCGAGGTCAGAAAACCTCCCAGTGGTGCTTCGCTCCCCGGCAACGTGGCCAACTGCAGACAGACGATACAGCCGGCGGCGCACAGATTCGCGACGAGTGACCAGACGACCGCTCTGACCAGCACACCGCCTTCGAAGCGGTAGCTGTGAATCGTGTCGAGAATACGGGCAGGGTATCCACCAAGGGGCGCCACACGCAACGCGAACTGAATCGGCTGGCTCGCAATACCTCGGCGCGACAGTGCGATCATCACGCCACCGGCCAGTGCGCACGATGCACCGGCTGCAATCACCAGCAGCCCCTGAATGATCGTGTTTGCACGTACGAAGTCGAAGAAGAACGGTGCAAGTACGAGCGGCAGCACCAACAGGCCAAGCAAGCCAAGCACCCGATCGAGGAGCAAGATCGTTCCGATGCGCGTGCGGTCCAGTGTCTTGCTGCCGGCTGTGAACCACAGGCGAATCAGATCGCTGCCGACGCTTGGGATGACAAAGTTCGCCGCATTCCCGATCAGTGTGAGACGCATCGACTTGCCGAACGACATCTCGAGTCCGCGTGGCGCAGCGAGAATGCAGAAGCGCCATGAAGTCATTGCAAAGGCTGTCAGCAACAAGAGCAGTGCAGTCAACGTCAGCGGCCATGCACGCAACAACCCCTGAAGACGTGGCCAGTCGAGTTGCCCTTTCGACGCGAGCGCGCCAAGAATCGCTACCGCGATCAACACGCGCGCGACGGCCCAGATGCGACCCTTCATGTCGGCCCTCACAGGCCGGGCGCTCCGTCCACGATGCGTTCGTAGATACGGATCGGCGCGTTCACCACCGGATAGTCGAGGTCTGGGCGCTGGGTCCACGAAAGCATCGTCGGCGTGTGAAAGAACGCCACGCGCTTGTAGCCGAGTGAACCGTTTTCGAGTCCGCGAAAAATCGGCGGCGGACAGGTGGCCGCGTATTCCTTGCCGGGATTTGTGTAGTCGGGGATGATAACGACAAAGCGCGGACGCCGTTCAGCCCAACCAGCTATCACGGTCTTGACGGCCACTTCACTGGTGTCTGCGCGAAAGTTGCTGCCACGATTGAAGATTGCGATGCGCGACGTGAGCGACGCAGGCATCGGCGGGTTCTTGTAATTGGAGCCGAAATACTCGAGCGCGTCGCCATGGTGCGCATTCGCCACGAGCCACTTTGCCGTCTCATAGCGCGCGTCGCGCAGCATACCGTCGGTGAGGTCGATCGCCCACGCGGCGAGTGTCAGAGCGCTCGCAAGTCCGAGCGCACCCGCACTCAGTCGCATCGACGTGCGGCGCGACTCCCACGCCATGATGAGTGCGCGGCCGGTGTAGATCGAGAAGACAAACGCGACGGGCATGAGGTAGCGCAGCATCGCGACGCGCGCGGAAAAGAAGATCACCAACAGATAGCCGACGGCCGATAGTGCGATCAACGATTCGCGACGCCGCTGCGCAGCCATGACCGCTGCGCCGATCGCACCAAGAGCCAGTCCGGGCCAGCTCATCGACTGGGCGAGAAGTTGGATCAGTCGCGCAGCAAACTGCACACTGCCTTCGAGCGTGCGCGGATACATGCGAATAAACGCAACGTCGTTGCTCTCCATCTCCCCGAGCCGGGTCTGGACGAAGTGGATGTGCGCAATCCAGCGACGATAGTCGATGGCCATGCCGCTCGTCAGCGCATACGCGAGGAACGTACACGCCGCGCCAGCCATCGCGGCGCGCCAGAAACCCGGATTGCGCCATGGCGCGCTGTTCGACTCGCGATTCGGGAGCAGCAGCAGCACCAACGGCGCAAAGACAAACGATGCAAACGCCGGTTCCTTGGTGGCCAGCGCCAATCCGACCAGCGTGCCAAAGATCAATGAACGGCGCATCGTGAAACCGTCGCGCACAATGAACGCGAACGCAACGAGTGCAGTGGCGGTGTAGAAGAGCACCGGCACGTCGACGTTGGAATTACGCGAGTAGTAGAACATCGGATACATCAGCAGGACACACAGCGCCGACGCAAACCCGCTGCGCTCATCCCACAACACGCGCCCGATCTCATATGCGCACAACACGATGCCGACGCCCAGCAGCACTGACAAAAAGTGCGCGATCAGCGTCAGCGCGCGCAGTGAACTGACGGGATCGACAAAACCGTGGGGGAACTCCACCGTCGGATTCTTCACACCGCCGGTGAGAAACTCGTAGCCCATGTATGGCGCAAAAACGCCGAGCACCATGAACGGGTGCAACATGGGATAACCAAGATTTGGATTCTGTACCGGCTTGGGGTGCAGAATGTCGTGCGCCTGCGCGAGCGGACCGAGTGGTGGTTCGTCGTCAACGCCCCACGCGTTCGTGCGATCCGCTGCGGTCGCGTACGGCGTCCCCCACCAGAACGCGGGCGTATAGGCCGCGAGCGCGAGCAGCACGACGCCTATCCGCATGAAGCCAATCCGGCGCCACACGCTCTTCCCGCTCACAACGGTCGCTGCACGCACGCGCGATCGGTCAGCGCAATGTTAGAGCGCAGCCGCGGTCACGGTTGCAGGCGTGCGCCGTTCGCGCCGCGTAGGCAACCGATCACCGTCAACAAACGCCTGATGCCACAACTCGAGCGACAGCAATCCCCACAGCGGTCGCCCGAACGCCGCGCCCGGTGCGAGCAATTTCTCGACGCCGTCCATCCGATACAGCCCGCGCTGACGAGCGCGTGTACCGAGCATGGTGTCGCCAACGAAATCGCGAATGGGGCCGCGCAGCCACTCGGTGAGCGGCACCGGGAAACCCATCTTGTCGCGACGTGTGAACACCGATTCCGGGATGAACGGCTTGATCGATTCGCGGAAGATGCGCTTCGAGTCGCCGCCCTTGAATCGCATGGCTGGCGGCATCTTGGTTACGAGCTCCGCAATGCGATGATCGAGCAGCGGAACACGCGACTCGAGTGACACCGCCATGCTGGTGCGATCTTCAACCTGCAACAACGCCGGCAGCAGCGTCTTGAGATCGAAGTTCGTCATCTTGTTGAAGTACGACTTGGTGGACGGGTTGTTGAAGATCTGCGCATACGAGTCGAACATCCGACCCTGC
>JBKJTE010000221.1:0-8247 GCA_046590495.1 Gemmatimonas sp.
ACAAAACCACCGCACATCGCGGCGCAGTGCACGCTGCCGACCAGGCTCGCGGCAAGTACGCCGACTGCGGCACCAATCATGGAGACTTGCCGGTACGCGCCGACGCTGCGACGGCGATCACGCGCGACGTGCTGGCGAACTGTGCATCACCGCGCATGGCCGTAACGCGCACTTCCCACTCGCCGGGATAATGGACTTCGAGTGAGCCGCGGTAGCTGCCATTCGGCGCCCGCTCAAGGGTCAGCGCCTGTACCTCGCTCGCGCGAGCGTTGAACAGAGCGACAACCTTTACCGTTGCATCGCCGATCATCGCCCCGGCCGAATCACTCAGCTGCACCCGCACCATCGTGGGCGTGCCGACCACCACGGAATCAAGCGTTGTGCTTGCATGCCAGCCGAGTGCGTTGCTACGCCGCTCTTGGGCCATGGTCGAGTCGAAGCCGATGGCTTTCTGGTAGTAGTCAGGTTCGATTGCCATCGATGGATCGTCACCTGCGACGCGCATCATCACGATGTTTCCCACCACGGTCGCCGCCAAGACGATCGCGATGCCGATTGGCCAACCCGCTCCTGGTTTCATCGTGCGTTCTCTGCAGGGCCGAGCAATCGCCACGACACTTGCTGCGGTGCGCTGTGGCCGTCGTTGATCGTAAGCGTGATGTCGCGTTCACCGTTCACAAACACGCGACGCGGCAGCAGGATAAACATGCTCGTGCTGCGCGTTGCCCCACCGGCGATCGTCATCGGATTTTCAGGCGCGACAATCGAAATGTCGCGATTGCGAAGTCCTGCGTCTTCGAGTCCGGAGATGCTGACGGTGTACGTCGCGTCGGTATGGGCACGATTGGTGATCTTGACGCGAATCTGGTTGGCGATCTGGCCGTTGGCTTCTGCGGTGAATGGCGCGCCGATTCCGCGCAGCACCGTCACGTCGGCAGACTCTTTGGTGATGAGTGCGAAGAGCAGTCCACCGAGCATGATGACAAGCACGGTCGGATAGAGCACGGTGCGCATGCGCACAAGGTTGCGCGGCTTGCCGGCCATCGCGTCCAGCGACGAATACCGAATGAGTCCCTTGGGCTTGCCGACGCGCGTCATGACATCGTCGCAGGCATCGATACACTGCGTGCAGTGCACGCACTCCATCTGCAGTCCATTGCGAATGTCGATGCCGGTCGGGCATGTCTGCACACACGCTCCGCACGAGATGCAATCGCCCGCGTCTGCCGGACGGTTGGTCGTGCCAAGCATGCGCGGTTCGCCACGCTTCACGTCATAGGCAACGATGACGGACTGGCGATCGATCAGTGCCGCTTGCCAACGACCGTACGGGCAGACAATGAGACATGTCTGCTCGCGAAAGTACGTGAAGTTGAACCAGACGATTCCCGTGAAGAGCGACACGAGAAAGAATGCCGTCGGATGCTGCGACGGTGGACTCAGTACCCAATGATACAGGTTGTCCGTGCCGACAAAGAATGCGAGCAGCGTATGCGACACGAACAGCGCCAGCAGGAAGAACGTGATGTACTTCGCGATGCGACGTGGTACGAAGAACTTCCCCTTGTTGTCGAGATTACGTGAACCGGTGTACCCGCCGTCAAACCAACGTCCGATCGGACGGAAGAGAAATTCGAGATACACCGTTTGCGGACACGCCCACCCGCACCACGCTCTGCCAAAGAGGGCGGTGATGAGAAAGATGCCAATCACACCACTCGCCATGACGAGCATGAAGAGCAGTGTGTCGGTCGGAAGAAACGTGTAGCCCATCAACACGAACGTGCGATGTGGCAGATCCATCAGAAACAGCGGCTGTCCACCGACACGCAGATGCGGCACGGCGAAGAACACAATCATCAACCCGTATGCGACCACACGCCGACGCTCCCACCACCGTCCGTGCGAAGGCTTGGGGCGAATCCAGTGACGCGTTCCGTCTTCGTTGAGCGTCGGCAGTACGCGACCACTCGACTTCGGTGGCGCATGCGTGGTCACGGCGATGCCGGCACTCCCTGCGGCGCTTTGGGACTCGGAGGATTGGTGCCCTGCAACGTCGACACGTACGCCACGACGCTGGCCAACTGGGCGGACTTGAGTGTCTTGCCCCAAGGCGGCATGCCCTTGTCGAGCACCCCGTTGGTGACGGTGCGATAGATGTCCGAGAGGGCGCCACCGTGCAGCCAATACGTGTCAGCGAGACTCGGTCCGATCATACCGCCACCATCCGCACGATGACAGGCGGCGCAGTACGTCTTGAACGTTTCCTTGCCGCTTTCCATCGCTTCGTGATCCTTGACCAACACGAGCAGCTGTGCGTTCGACATCTCGCCGCCGCTGGGCGCGGGATGCGCCGCGGAGAATGCTCTCATGTCGGCGTTATAATCAGCAACACGACCCTTGCCATTGCCCACCGGCCCGATATTGAACACGTAAATCACCGAAAAGATGATCGTCCCCGCGAATGTGAGTAGCCACCAGCGCGGCATCGGATTGTCGTACTCCTGAATGCCATCGTATTCGTGCTCGAGAATGCGATCTTCAGCGCCGCTGTTGGGGTCAGTCATTGCCCAGTCCTCCTGTACGCGCCCCGACAACCGTACCGTCGTCGAGCGGGAGCATGGATGCTTCGTGCAGCGCGCGCCGGTTGGACGGTGCGAAGGTGCGAATCGTGATGACTATGAAAACGCCAAGAAAGAGTACGAGCGCGATTTCCGCATACATCGAGAGTCCGGCATGCGACATGATGTCGGAGAGTTTCATCGGACAGTGCCCTCGGCAACCTTCGCAACTTTGATGTCCTGGCCAAGTCGCTGCATGTAGGCGATGATGGCGACGATTTCCTTATCTTCGAGTCCCGCCGGTCCACCCTGCTCGATGATTGCCGCAGCGATGGTGCGCGCCTGCTCACGCGCCATTGCCGGTGCGCGATTCACCGCGTCACCGTAAGGCACACCAAGCATAGACATCACATCGACGCGCTTCTGAATTCCATCAAAGTCGATCTTGTTGCGTAAGAAGTGCGAGTACGCCGGCATGATCGACTTGGCCGTGACGGCGCGCGGATTCTCGAAGTGACGCACGTGCCAGAGATCGGGATACTTGCCGCCCTCGCGCGCGAGATCCGGTCCGATACGACGCGATCCCCACAGGAACGGATGGTCGTAGATCGACTCGCCGGGCTTTGAGTATTCGCCAAAGCGTTCCGTCTCGTAGCGGAACGGACGAATCATCTGCGAATGACAGTTGAAACATCCTTCCGCGATGTATACATCGCGTCCCGCAAGTTCGAGCGGAGTGTAGGGCTTCACCGAGGCGATCGTCGGCACGTTCGATTTGATCAGGAACGTGGGCAGAATCTCGAACAGCGATGCGACGACCACGGCCAGGATGGTCAGCGCGGTGAACAGCATCGGTGCGCGTTCCCACTTGCGGTGCCACGCGACGCCGACAAAGCGACCGTAGGCACCGACTGTCGGACCCGCCGGCACCGCGGTCACCGGTGGCGCGACGTAAATGCGCGTGAGGGGCGCGGCTTCAATGACCGGCACCTCGTAGGCTGCGGGGCGACGGCGCCATGTCATCAGGATGTTCCATCCGAAGATGAACATGCCGACCATGTACAGTGTACCCCCGATCGCGCGCATCCAGTACATCGGGATCAGCTTCACAACGGTCTCGACAAAATCGGGATACGCGAGACGTCCGGTCGCGTCAAACGCACGCCACATCAATCCCTGTGTGACGCCGGCGCTGTAAATGGCGACGACATACAACACGATACCGATGCTGGCGATCCAGAAGTGCAACTCCATCGCCTTCTTGCTATAGATCTCCGTCTGAAAGAGACGCGGCAACAGCCAGTACACCATGCCGAACGTCATGAAACCATTCCAACCGAGTGTACCGGTGTGGACGTGTGCGATGATCCAGTCGGTGTAGTGCGCGAGTGCGTTTACACTCTTGATCGACAACATCGGCCCTTCAAATGTCGACATGCCGTACGCTGTGATCGCGACGACAAAGAATTTGAGAATCGGATCGCTGGCAACTTTGTGCCATGCTCCACGCAACGTCAGCAGCCCATTGATCATGCCTCCCCAACTCGGCGCCCAGAGCATGACCGAAAAGAGCATGCCGACCGTTGATGCCCACTCGGGAAGCGCCGTGTAGTGCAGGTGGTGCGGGCCGGCCCAGATGTACATGAACACCAGCGACCAGAAGTGCAGAATCGAGAGCTTGTACGAGAACACCGGGCCTTCAGCCGCTTTTGGCATGAAGTAGTACATGAGCCCGAGGAACGGTGTCGTCAGGAAGAATGCGACGGCGTTATGTCCGTACCACCACTGCATGAACGCGTCCTGTACGCCAGCGTAGATGCTGTAGCTCTTGAACGGACCGGCCGGAATCGACAGGTTGTTGAAGATGTGCAAAATCGCGACGGTGACGATGCTGGCGATGTAGAACCAGAGCGCGACATAGAGATGGCGCTCACGTCGTTTGATGAGTGTGCCGAAGAAGTTGACGGCAAACACCACCCACACCACGGCGATCGCAATGTCGACCGGCCACTCGAGTTCGGCGTATTCCTTCGCCTGCGTGTACCCGAATGGCAGCGTCAGGGCTGCGCTGACGATGATCGCCTGCCATCCCCAGAAATGAAAACGGCTCAAGCCATCGGAGAACATCCGGGCCTTGAGCAGTCGCTGCGTTGAGTAATAACAGCCGCAGAAGAAGGCATTCCCCGCAAATGCGAAGATGACAGCGTTCGTGTGCAGCGGTCGCAGGCGTCCAAAGGACAGCCAGGACGTGTTGAAATTGAACGCCGGATTCGCGAGTTGAAGCGCGATCAGCAGTCCGACAAGCATTCCCACGACGCCCCAGATCAGAGTGGCGAAGAGGAATTTACGGACGATATCATCGTCGTATGAGAAGCGGTCCAGCAGTGCTGGCGTACCGCGTTGCGCGGGGTGGACGACCGCGATTGGCGCGAGGGTCATGCCGTGCCTCGGATGGATCGTGAGTCAGGGTGCATACCGTTGAGTATGCGCACCAACTCACGTCGCCCGAGTCAGGCAGCGGACGAATTCACGTCGGGGAATCCCCGATCTTCATGAGATTCGTCGCAAGTATCATGCGGGCATCACACATGACTGAGTTGTTTCTGTAGTTTCGTCGCTGGTGCAGGCTGCTTGACTGGTGATGCACTGCGCGCGGCCGCTACTTTCCGCTCCAACTGAAAGCGTTCGGTCTGCGCGAGCTGCGCGCGTGCCTGGGCACTCAACTCCTGGGCGGCACTCGCTGACTCTTCGGCGCTGCCCGCCGACTGCTTCACTGCGCCATTGAGCGCGTTCACGGCCTGACGAATCTCTTCGATTCCCTCATGCTGCGATACGGTGGCGTGACCGATGCGTTCCATCACCAGGTTCACGGTGCCGATACGCTCGGATACACCACGCAACTGCACGTCGACATCGCGGGAAATTGCAACGCCCGTCTCCACGCGTGTCACCGTGTCTTCAATGAGCGACGACGTCGTGCGCGCCGCTTCGGCGCAGCGCAATGCAAGCGCACGTACTTCTGATGCAACGACCGCAAACCCGCGTCCCGCATCGCCAGCGCGCGCTGCTTCGACCGACGCGTTGAGGGCGAGCAGATTCGTCTGAAACGCGATCTCGTCAATCGTCTTCACGATCTTGGCCGTTTCCCGCGCCGAGTTGCGCGTCTCGTCCATCGACGCGATGAGCCCCTGAACGCCCGACACTCCGCCGCTCGCCGCTTCGGTCGCCGCGCCGGTTGCGGTGCGCGCACTTGCGACGTCATCCGCGTTCGAACGTCCCAGTGTCGCCATCGCGTGCAAGCTCGATTTGATCTCGTCGAGCGCGCCCGCCTGCTCTGACGTAAGACGTGCGAGGCCGTCGGAGCCCGACGCAATTTCGCCGGACGCGCTTTCAATCTGCTCCGACGCTGACCGCAGTTCGCCGAGTGCGTCGCGCAACTGATGCAGCGCTTCGTTCATCGCCCGCGCCGTCGCGTCGTACTCACCACCAAACCCCGTTGCAATCGTCGACGTCAGATCGCCATCGCGCATTGCAACGATCGCCGGTCCCAGTTCTTCGCTGAGAAAGCGTCGTGTGTTCTCGTTGGCCTGCGCATTCGTTACCCGCAACTCTTCGACAGTGCGTGACGCATCCTGCATCCGCGCTGCGACGCCGGCAAAGGCGCCACGCAGTTGGTCCGCACCCTCAAATCGTACGGCGCGACGTTCGCTCACTGCGCAGGCCAACTCCTCTGCGCAGACTTCAAGCGCTCGCACCGCGCCGATCACGGTACGCGCGGCCGCAGCAACGCCCTCGCCCGCGGGCACGGCATCGAGTCGACCGTCGCCCACAGCAACGAGTGCATTGAAGACGCCCTGCGTAGTCATCGCCTCCTTCTCGAGCAACAGCGCGAGAATCACCAGGATGCCCGTCTCGAACACGACGAACGTGGCATGCACGCCAACCATGTAGTAGCCGGCGAGACCGGACATCGGGTGCGCCATGACGAAAACACCGGCACCGCTCTGCTGCAGCAGGTGGAACGCGACGTGATGCACAGCGATAAGCCCCGCAGCCGCGAAGGGCACTTTCCAGTCGCGATAGGCGAGCAACAGCGCCAACGCCGAGAAGATGTGAAAGTGCATCTCGATCAACCCGTGCGCGATCTGAATGAACAGCGCCGAGTAGAGCATGTACGATAGACCGACCGCGATGCGCGTGAAAGGCTTGCCGGCATTCGTGCGCGTCAGCAGGAAGGTGCCGAGCGAAAGCGACGCCCCAAATCCGATCGCCGTACCCCAGCCGCCATAAATCCACGCCAGCAGAAGCGCGACCGGGAAGTGACCGAGCAGCACCACACCGTTCAAGCGATCAGCCGCCACGCGGCTTTCGCCCAGCATGGTTGGCGCAGGCATGGTTGACGAGGGTTCGAACGCGCGAGTCGCAGTTGTTGACATCAGCCTGGGGTTATGCAGTTCGTCGTCGACGGCCCGCGGAAGCGCGGTCGCGAGAGTCGAAGCGGCGAAACGCGTTCGAAGACGGAACGCATCCGACCATGAGGTGATATAGTGTCGACCGTTGCCGCGGCCTCTTGAGCGTCACCGGTCCGGGTTTTGGACATGCATCGCACTCCGGCCCCGCTATCTTTCGGCTCTTTCCGCTTCCTGACCGCCGCCTCGTCGAGAATCACGCCGGTGCCCGATCAGTAACCGCACCCCGATCGTAAACGCACATGGATCACACTTCCGACTCAAAGCCGCGCACCCGCCGCGATTTCCTATCGGCGCTGGTCGTCGGCACCATTGGCACGGCGCTGGTCGCCCCACGCCTCGCCTCAGCGCAGACTGCCAAGAACGGACCGACACTGCCCCCCGGCGTGCCGACGGCGATCACCGTCTATAAAGATCCCAACTGCGGCTGCTGCGCGGCCTGGGTAAAGCACATCCAGGGGGCCGGCTTTGTCGCGACCGTCCGGGACACGGCGGACATGACGACGGTAAAAGCGTCGATGGGTGTCCCCAAGGCGCTCGAGTCGTGCCACACCGCGCGCATCGGCAGCTACGTCATCGAAGGGCACGTCCCGGCCGACGTCATCATCAAGCTGCTGCAAACCAAGCCGCTGGCACTCGGTCTGGCTGTGCCCGGCATGCCGATGGGATCGCCTGGTATGGAAGGCGGGACGCCCGACAAGTACGACGTCATGATGTTCGACAAGACCGGCAAGTCCCGGGTCTTCGCGTCGCGCTGAGCAACAGGTAGATGACTGCTCCGGAAATCGAAGCGACGCGTCAGGCCGCGATCGTCGTAGAGCACGCCGAAGACTGCGATATCGCCGCGATCTCTGCATTGAACAATCTCTTCGCGCCCGACGGGCTCACGCTGCCGCGCAGCGAGGACTTTGTCACGAGCCACCTCCAGGACTATCAGGTGGTGCGCGATACCGACGGTACCGTGCTTGGTTGCGTCGCGCTCGACGAGTATTCGCCATCGCTGGTGGAACTCGTCTCGCTGGCCGTCGCACCAGCCGCGCAAGGACATGGACTTGGACGACGTCTGATCAGCGCCGCAGAAGAACTCGCACGACAGCGCAGCTTTCCCGAACTGTTTGCGATCACACTCGCCGACCAGCTCTTTCTCAGCATGGGCTTTCGCGAATCGAACATCGATCTCTTTCCCGAAAAGATCGCGCGCTATCAGAAGATCTCGC
>JBKJTE010000236.1:0-17476 GCA_046590495.1 Gemmatimonas sp.
GCGGCTTCGAGAACGGCGAGAAAATCAGGAAGGAGATTGATCAACATCAACGACCCTGACGCGGGAAGCCGGCGCGATCACACTCGCCGAACAAGACGCGGGATTATAGCCGCCGCACGCCGGGGTCACAAGACAGGAACGCGACGATAAACGTGGATAACTCGTCAGCCGGTTCAACTCTGCGCGGGTTGGTGTCGACACTCCTTATTCGACCCCGGAGTAGGCGGAACCATGACCACACTGAATCTCATCGAACTCACCTGCCCTGTCTGCGAGAACGCGTTTCGTTCCCAGACGGTGGTTGCCACCAATGCCTTCGGCGGCAAGCGCACGGATTTTCACGAGCGCGCCGCAGGCATGCAACCGCTGCCGTATTTCGTGCACATGTGCACGCATTGTGGTTACGCCGGTGTTGAACGCGATTTCAGCGAAGACGTTGACCTCGGCGATCGCATCCGTGATCGCGTATGGAGCGATCTCGCGACCGCGCTGTTGCGCGAGCTTCCATCCGGCTCGCTCAAGTACGATCACGCGGCAAAGGTGGCGGAATGGCAGGGCAACGATCCGCGCTATCTGGCAGACCTCTATCTGCGCGCCGCGTGGTGCTGTGTCGACGAACGCGATACCGAAGCCGAACGCTATTTCCGTCGCAAGGCGGCCGCGCGTTTCGCTGAAGCACTCGATCAGTTTGACGGCGTTGCGATCGAGGAACGCGCAGTCATCACCTATCTCATCGGTGAACTGTGGCGACGGATCGGCAATGACCCGCTGGCACTCGAATGGTTTGACAAGGTGCCCGACGAAGTCACTGAACCGGCAGCACAGGCCTGGGTGCTCGAAGTGGCGCAACAGCAGCGCAAGGCGCCGCGCGAGTGGTTTGTCTGAACAGAGTAGTCGGTAGTCGACAGGGACAAGGGACAAGGGACTAGGGAATAGGGAGTCCCCAGTCCCCAGTCCCCAGTCCCCACTACCGAGTCCCGAACAACCGATCGCCGGCGTCGCCCAGCCCAGGCAGGATGTAGCCCTGCGCGTTGAGCTCGCGATCGAGACAGGCGGCCAGGATCGGGACATCCGGATGCTCGGTGCTGAACCGACGCACACCTTCGGGCGCGGCGACGAGACAGAGAAAGCGAATGCGTGTCGCACCGGCGCGTTTGAGTGAATTGACCGCGGCTGATGCACTGCCTCCGGTCGCCAGCATCGGGTCGAGGAGCAGAAAGTCACGCTCACTCACATCGCCCGGCACTTTGAAGTAGTAGTCGACCGGCTCGAGCGTATCGTGATCACGATAGAGCCCGATGTGTCCGACGCGTGCCGATGGCATAAGTCGGAGGATTCCTTCGACCATGCCGAGTCCGGCGCGCAGAATCGGGACGAGGGTGAGCTTCTTGCCCCGTACCACCCAGCCGGTCGTGTGCTCGAGCGGCGTGTCGACCGGAGCCGGATCGAGCGCCAGATCGCGCGTGGCTTCGTAGGCCATCAGCATCGCGATTTCGTCGACGAGTTCCTTGAACTGCTTCGTCGGCGTCGCGCGATCGCGCAGCAGGGTGAGCTTATGACGAACCAGTGGATGACTCACCACGCTGAGCGTGGGAAATGAAGCAGCCGTATCGACGGACATCGTTGTGCGGACGGAAGAAGACAGCCAAGCGTCTATCAACGGTAGCGTGCACCCCGAGGCACACGCTACCTTCGCCAGATGAAGGAATATCAGGCGGTGATCATCCGGCTCACGCGTCACGTCCGCGAAGACGAAGATGCCCTGACCGATCTGCTCAACGAGCGCAGCCGGATGGGATGGACGCCGGGGCGGTTGGCGCAGGACGGTCAGCGAATGACGATTATTTTCGAGCGCGATCTCCCCGCCACGGAGTAGCGGCGTCATGGATGATTCGCCGCGCGACGATCAGCGCGCGTTGGCACTCATCCAATCTTTCGGGCGCACTGGAATCGCTTTCCAGGCGCTGGGCCGCGGACTGAACCACTGGTTCGTCAGGCGCGACGACAGAGAGCGCGGTGTGGTGGCCTACTTCGACACCGGTTCCGCATGGGTGTCCGCCGGCGAACCCATCGCGGCGCACGACGACACCATTCCTGTCGCGGCGGCATTTGTCGACGCCGCGCGTGCACGTGGACGACGAGTGGTGTTCTTTGCGACGGAAGGCATTCTCGCCTCGTCGCCACGATTTCGTCGCCTGCAGATCGGTGAACAACCGGTCTGGGATCCGGCGCGCTGGCGCGACGATGTTCGCACGCACAAATCCATGCGCGAACAGCTGCGACGCGCGCGTGCGAAAGGCGTGACCGTGCGCGCCCTTACCCTGGAGGAATACGCGGGCGCATCCAGCGCAAACGCAGGGTCAGGGACAGAGTCGAGCAGTCATTCGACCAGCGACGCGAATACCCGCGCGACGCTCGACGCACTCATCAGTCGATGGCACGCCGCGCGCCCGATGGCACCGATGCACTTCATCGTCGACATGGCGCCGTTTGATCACGCCACCCATCGACGCGTCTACGTCGCCGAACGCGAGGGCGTCGTGGTGGCGATGCTGTCACTTGCACCCGTTCCTGCACGCGAGGGCTGGCTCTTTGAACATCTGCTGCGCGACCCGCGTGCACCGAACGGTACCGCCGAACTATTGGTCGATCATGTAATGCAGGCGCTGAACGACGAATCGGTGCGTTGGGTGACGCTCGGTCTCGCACCGCTCTCAGGCGACGTGAACGGTTGGCTGCGACTCGCGCGTCAACTGTCCCGTCCATTTTTCAATTTCACCGGACTCGCCGCCTTCAAGCGGAAATTGCGACCCCACGCATGGGAGCCGATGTACCTCGCATTTCCGCGCGAACAGCATGGTGCCGTCGCATTGCTGGAGTCGCTGCGTGCATTTGCCGACGGTTCGCTGCTGCGCTTTGGTTTTGCCACGGCACGGCGCGGACCAACGCCGCTGCTTCGCGCGCTCGAGTGGCTGTTGGTACCGTGGACACTGGTGCTCGCACTTGCACCAACCGTCCCCTGGTTTCCGTCCGACGTGATTCACAGTGCGTGGGTTTTCTTCGACATCGCGCTGATCGGCGCATTGCACGTCCATCGGAGGACGGGAGACGCTCGTCTCGCGTGCGCAGCCGCCATCGCGGTTTCACTCGACGCTCTGCTGACGACGATGCAGGCACTTTGGTGGAATGCACCGCGCGTACGTCATCCGCTCGACGTGATTGCAATCATTGTTGCCTGCGCTGGCCCAGCCATCACCGCACCGGTGTTGTGGGGTGCAGTGCGACGGCTGCAGGCGCTCCATGCCGGCCGGTCGGCGCCAACCTCACAACCGCTTCGCGAACCCCGGGCGCAGGGATGAAAAGCTGGCGTTAGGTTGGTGCATGCAACGGATCTGCGTTTACTGTGCGTCCAACGACGGCGCGAGGCCCGACTATCTGGAGTCGGCACGAACGATGGGGCGACTGCTCGCCGAGCGCGGCATTGCTGTCGCCTACGGTGGAGGTCGTACGGGACTGATGGGGGCACTGGCCGATGCGACGCTCGAGGCCGGCGGCGAGGTCATTGGGGTGATGCCGCATGCGCTGGTGCAACGCGAGGTCGCGCACCATGGTCTCACCGCACTGCACATCGTCGATTCGATGCACGAACGCAAAGCGATGCTCGCCGAGATGTCGGACGCGTTCGTGGCGTTGCCTGGCGGACTCGGCACACTCGAGGAGCTCTTCGAAACGTGGACGTGGGCGCAGTTGGGTGTACACGCCAAACCGGTGGCGCTGCTGGACGTGGCGGGATATTGGCGCCCGCTGGTGGACTTCATGGCGCATGTCGAGCGCGAAGGATTCTTGCGCGGCACGCCACAGGAGTGGTTGGTGGTCGAGCCCGAACCAGCGGCATTGATTGACCGGCTTGCAACGTTTCAACCGCCGGTCGCGCGCCGTTGGCTTCGGCTGGGCGACACCTGAGCACCGGGGCAGCGTTGGACCTCGCGTCGCAACCACGGAGCAAGCGCTGATGCGCGCGCTGATAGCCGAATCGGCACTCGCCCCCGAGGCCGTGCCGCGCCGAGGTGGGAAACTGGTGTTGGTATTGGCGCTGGTTGCCTTGGCGACAACGCTGCCCACGATGGGGTCGTGGCTGATAGACGCCCCGCACATCGCGCGACCGTTTGAAAGTTTTCCATCCAGTCGCCCGCTCAGTGTCGCGCTGATGTGGTTTGCCGGCGTCGGACTGATCGCCGTCTGGCGTGGCCACCGACGGGTTGCCCAAGGGGTGGCCGCACTGGCAATGGTCGGCAGCGTTGTCGGCGCGATGGTCGGTTCCTTTGGACTAGGGTCGCCGTTCGCCGTCGCGCTTACTGTGGCGATAATGTTTTTTGCCTGCGGCTTTGCACTCTGGTTACTGTCGCATCCACCGCTGGCACACCGTGCACTGGCGATTGCCGGATCGATCGGCGCGATGATGCTCACCATGTGCGCCGTGCTGGTTGTGGCATCGGTTGGCGACATGCTGCAGACCGAAATTGCGCGCCGCTTCGCGCTGATATCGCTCGATTCGTTGATCGGCTTCAGTGCACTGAGTGTCGCGCTGATGCGTTATGCGGCCGCGCACGAAGCCGCGGGTGTTGCGTTGCCGCGGTGGTTGCCCGTGACAGTCGGGGTGGCTGGCGCATTGATGATGCTGGTGTTCTGGCAGACATTGCTCGCGCGCGAGGCGACGGAGACCGCGGCGCGCGCACGGATCGCGTCAGACGCCGTGCAGCGCGCAATTCAGCGCCAGTTTGTGGTTGTCGACCGATCGGTGGCCCGCGTTGGGTTGTACGCGGAAACTGCGCCCGCTGACGCCCCGCTCTGGCGTACATCGATCGAACGCCTCACGGCTGAAACGGTTGGACTGGAACGCATTCTCTGGTTGGATTCGACCGGTGCGCTTTTGCGCGTGACGACCGACGCTGCCGTGCCGGCATCGGTGGCGCAATCGATGAAGTTGTGGGCGCGAGAACTTGCACAGGGTGCGGTCGATACGACGGGTGCGAGTGCCAACAACGTTGTCGACGACATTCCGATCGAAGCGCGTGCCGTCGCGCCGTTCGGCGTGCTGCTGTTGCATCCGGTGCGCCACACCGCGCGAGGCACGGGGGTGATCGTTGGATATGTCTCGGAAGCAGCACTGCTGCGCGAGTTCGTTTCCGATCGCAGCAGCGGCTTTGCCATTCGCGCGTTCATCAGCGACTCGCTCGTTGCCGGTCCGCCCCGTACATCGATCACGCCGGTGTATCGGAGCACGATGCGTCTCGGTGACCGGCGTATTGACCTCACATTCACGCCGGACCCGGAACCGGTTCGTTCGACTTTTCCGGAGCTGCTGCTGCTGCTCGGCCTCGCTGTTGCCGGGCTGGTTTCGGTTACGCTGTGGCTCGCGCGCAAAAGTTGGGAACAGGCGAGTGTGGAAGGCATGGCGCGCATGCAACGCGCGATCGAACGCTCCACCGACGGTGTGTGGGAGTTGGATCTGCTGCAGGGTGGTGCACATCGCAGTGGTGCGCTCGTGCGTTCACTCGGCTATGACCCTGCGATGGTGAACGGACCGAGAGCGGCATGGAGCGCGTTGATACACACGGAAGATCTTGGCCGCGTGTCGGACGCTCTCAATGCACATGTGCGCGGCGAGACCGATGTGTTCGAGTGCGAGTACCGCATTCGCGCCGGCGACGGGAGTTGGCATACGATCGTCGATCGCGGGCGCGTCATCGAACGCACGAATGACGGACATCCGGCGCGGTTGCTTGGTATCTCGGCGGATGTCACGGAACGCGCGCGCGCGGAGGCAGCGTTGGAGCGGAGCGATCGGCGCTTCCGAACCATGTTTGACAGTGCGTATCAGTTGCAGCTGTTACTCGGACTGGACGGAGTGATTCTCGAAGCGAATCGTGCGGCGGCCGATTTTACCGGAGTTTCTGTCGACGCGGTGCGCGGGCTGCAGTTTTCGGCGCTCACGTGGTGGAACGCCGATGACCAGACGTCTATGCGCGTACAGGAGCGTGTCGAACGTGCAAGCAAAGGCGACGCAACGCGATTTGAAGTGCAGATCAACGGCACAGAAGGACGCGCCACAACGATCGACTTTTCATTGCGCCCTGTTCGCGATGCCGACGATGCGGTGATTCAGGTGCTGGTTGAGGGACACGATTTGACCGAGCGCAAACGCTCGGAAGAATCGTTGCGGCAGATCGGTGCGCTCACGACAATGGGGCAACTGGCGGCGCGTGTTGCGCACGAAATCAACAATCCGCTGGCCGGTATTCAGAACGCGTTTCTTCTCGTGCGCGGCGGAATCTCGACCGACCATCCCCATTTTCGTTTTGTGGCTGCCATCGAACGCGAAATTGCGCGCATCGCGGCAGTGACGCGCCAGCTGTACGAGACGTATCGTCCTGATCAGTCGATGGATTCAAAATCTTCGGTCATTCTGGCTGTCAGCGATGCGGTCAGTTTTCTCGAGCAGGTAAATCGCGCGCGCAACATTCGTATCGTCGCCAGTGTTGCGCGTGCGCCCTCCTTGGTTCCGGTTCCCGACGCGCTGTTGCGTCAGACGTTATACAATCTTGTACAGAACGCGCTCGATGCATCGCCGCCTAACGGCACGGTGGAAGTGTCGGCTGTACTCGAAGGTGAGTGGTGCGTGATCCGGGTGTGCGATGAAGGACCCGGAATACCCGAGCGCATTCGTGAACGTATTTTCGAACCATTTTTCAGCACGAAGGACCGCACCGTGAAAACCGGCGGGATGGGGATCGGCCTGGCGCTGGTACGACAGTCAGTGCTGGCCGTAGGTGGTCAGGTGACGGTGAGTGATCGCGCCGAAGGCGGCACTCAGTTTGAAGTTCGACTTCCCATGCAACCGATCGATACTGGAGTACTGCGATGAGCCGTGGTCGAATTCTGATCGCTGACGACGAACCAACATTCCTGAACTCGACCGCCGAGTTGCTTCGGCGCGAAGGATACACCGTCGAGACAGTTGAAGACGCACCGTCGGCAGTGAAAGCCATCAGCGATGCATCGTTTGATCTGTTGATCACCGATCTCGAGATGCCGGGGAACGCTGATCTCGATCTTGTGCAGCAGATCGCGAACATCAGTGGCGGATTGCCGATCATCATCATCACCGGATTCCCGTCGGTGCGATCGGCGGTGGCGTGCATCGAGCTCCCGGTGACCGCCTATCTCGTGAAGCCGGTGGATTTCACGACGCTCCTGGCGCGCGTGTCGGGCGCCATCGCTCGCTTTCGCTCGTACCAGGCGATGCAGGATGCCGAAGGTCGACTGCGAGACTATCGACGCAAGCTTGAAGTGCTTCCCGACAAGGCGGGGGTCGATTCAAAGACCGGGATCGACATGTTCCTCGCGATGACCCTGCGCAATGTGATGGGCTCACTGTCGGATCTTGAGCATCTCGGACAGGCTCTGGCGGGCAAGACCGACGAACAGCTGCAGCATCCCTGTCAGTTGATCAACTGTCCGCGCGGTGCGCAGTTGCAGCAGGCTGTCGACGATACGATTGCGGTGCTCGAAGAGACCAAGGGGACATTCAAATCGAAGACGCTGGGTGATCTGCGTCATCGTCTCGAGCTCGTAACGAAGCTGGTTTGAGAGCGATTTTTCGTCGTGCATGCGGCGGATTGGTGTCGTAGCGCACGTGCAAAGGTGGAAAAGTGGACAACTTTCCCGCGTCACTGTGATGCACGTCGCAGTTGCGTTTTTGCCCCTCTTGCGGACAGAAGCACCATCACCATATTCAACGATGTGGCGTTGCACTAACGGCTGCATGCAGTGCACGGGCGTCACCAGTATCGGCAGTCTGCAGTAAAAAAAGAGTCAAAGCACCACGACATAGGACCGCTTGATCGGTCCACCTTGACGACCAGGGCAAACGGCCCCGGCAGTTGAAGGCGCGATGAATCGCTCAAAGTACGAGCGGTTCCCGCGCCTTTTTTGTTTTTCAACGTGCGCCTACAAGGATCTCGGACATGAGCCACGCCGCTTTGTACCAGCCTACGAATGCAAATCGCCCTCGCCCCGACGCCGGGGCCGCAACCAATACTCGTCCGTCGCGGTTGCGCGATCGGCAGGTGCACACCGCGCCGGTGAACGACCGGGTAACGCGTTCTCCGCTCCAGCGCATCCTCATTGTCACCGATGATCGTGATTCGCTCGCCACGCTCCGGAAAGTCCTCGAAGCGTCGGGGCGCGAAGTGCTGCATGCGACGCGCATGGCCGGACTGATCGAGCAGCTTGCCCGCGCCGAAGTCGACTTCGTGATCACCGATCACCAGCTTCCCGACGGCGACGGACTCGACCTGCTCGACGCTCTGCGGAGTGAGTTTCCGGGAACGCTGACTGCGTTGCTGACCGATCCAGACGCTCCGAATTCGCCGCGTCAGGCGTTTGGGCGTGGTGCGTGCGACTATCTCGCCAAGCCGGTACACGTCGACGAAGCGTTGGCGTTTCTGCGTCGCGCCGATTCGATGCGCACGATCCGCCTCGAAGCGGCTGCACCGGCCGTCGAAATGAAGTCGGAATTTCACGGCATGCTCGGCACCACGCCGGTGATGCTCGAGTGCTTCCGTATGATTTCGCGCGTTGGCCGCACCGACGTCACAACGATCGTGACCGGTGAAAGCGGCACGGGCAAGGAGCTTGTGGCGCGTGCACTTCACGAGGAAAGCAGCCGTCGCCATCGTCCATTCATCGCACTCAACTGTTCGGCGCTTCCGTCAGAGCTGGTGGAGAGCGAACTGTTCGGTCACATGCGCGGCGCGTTCACTGGCGCGGTGAAGGATCACGCCGGGCTGTTTGAGTCGGCCAATGGCGGCACGCTCTTTCTCGACGAAATCGGCGACCTCGGACCACTCGCGCAGGCGAAGGTGTTGCGCGCGCTCGAGAGCGGCGAGGTGATGCGCGTGGGCGGCACCAAGTGTAGTCATGTCGACGTGCGTGTGATCGCCGCGACCAATCGCCCGCTGGATGAGATGGTCGCTCAGGGGAAATTCCGTGAAGACCTGCTCTACCGTCTGAAAGTCATTCCGATCGCGTTGTCGCCGCTTCGCGAACGCAAAGCCGACATCCCATTGCTCACGACGCACTTTTTGAAGGTGTTCGCCGAGCGCTATGGTATGCCGATGCGTGAGGTGGATGACGATGCACGCGCGTTGCTGATGCAGTACGACTGGCCGGGCAACGTTCGCGAGCTGCGAAACGTAATTGAGGGGGCGCTTATCATGGCTGATGGACCCTCAGTCACAGCGCGGGATCTCCCCGCGAATCTGACCGCCCGTCCGGCTTCGACGCTGATTCCGATGGCGCTTTTGGAGCAGTCTGCGGATCTCCCATTTGTCGAAGCCCGGGAGCGCGCGCTGCGTGAATTCGACCGGTTGTTCCTGAGCGCAGCATTGGCGCGGAACGGTGGCAACATCGCCCGCACGGCACGCGCACTTGGTTTGCACCGTCAGTCGTTGCAGAAGTTGCTTGCCCGTCGCGATCTGCGGCAATCGGGAGAAGTGCGACGCGACACTGTGGACTGATCGGGACATCACGATTTGGTGCTGCGAACCGTGTGTACCGCCGACCACCGCATTTCACTGCTACGTTCCTCCGCGATCCGAGGCTCGGCGGGAGCCTGCCACATTCCCGTCGAGCAATTGCGTGGTGTCGCGTGTTAAGCGAGGAACTGACTATGGGAAGGATGACATTGACGACCGAAGTTCTCAGTATGGTGGCCGAACGATTCAAAGCGCTCTCGGAGCCGGCACGACTTCAGCTGCTGCACGCGATGGAGACGTCCGAGCTTTCCGTGAACGAACTTGTCGACGAAACGGGTCTTGGTCAGGCCAACGTCTCCAAGCATCTGCAAGTCCTGCACGGCCTCGGCTTCGTGAAGCGACGGAAGGAAGGGTTGTTTGTGTTCTACGCCCTGTCCGATCGCAATGTGCTCAAGCTGTGCGATCTGATGTGTGGACGAATCGAGGCGCAACTTGAGGCCCAGAAGCGGCTGATGAGCGCGTAAGGCGACTGACGTGTAGTGGCGCGCGAAATGCTCCACAGGTGAATACACACACCTTGGAGTTCGCGATGCATCATCGGCCCCTCCGCGTTACGCGTACGCTTCTACGTTCTTCAATCCTGGTCGCCTTCGCTGTCATGTTCGGCTGCCGAGCTCAGTCGGCGCGCACGGCGAGCGGCAGCATTCGCGGATCCGATGGGCCTGCGGTCCAGGGACCGACGCTGCCTCTGAGAGCGGACGGTGACGTGGGGTTAGGGCGTGAGGTGTTCCGTCACGAAACGTTTGGCAATGAAGGCTTCTGGACGGACGCGGTCCGACTTCCCGCAGGGCTCGCTGCCGCCAAGGTCACGCCGCGGCAGGCGTTGGAGTTCGGGCTCAACGTAAATGTCGATGCACTCGACGCGAGCACACAGCAGGCGCTCGCGGCGCAGCTGCGCCAGGATCCGACTGGGCGCACCTCGACGATTCTCAACGATCCCGCGATGACGACGAAGCTGGTCAACGCGAATGCGGTGATCGGATTTTCTGCGCGGAATGGGAAGGTCGGTTCGACATGCGCACTGTGCCACAACACGACTGATGCCTCGGTGTTTTCGGTCGCAGGCGGCGGTTCGATCGGCCATGAAATCGACGGACCGGCGACGCACAACATCAACCTCGGCCGGATTTTCGCGACCGCTGCGAACTCGCGCGCGTTATATCCCGGACTGCAACTCGCGTTGCGAGCAAACGGCGGGAAGTCGATTGGGAGAGCAACCATCGCTGTTACAGAAACTTCGACGGAAGCAGAGGTGGATGCGTATCTCAGCAACCCGGCGAATTATCCGGTCGGCACCTTCGATGATACGTTCGATGGCAATGGAAACTCAGTGCACAACTCCGCGCTCTTTCGCCAGGATCTCGCGGCACCCTACGGTACGGAAGGCTCGATCGCGCGCCTCGACAACTTCAGCAATCTCGTCTACACATCGCTTTTTGACCTGACGATGCTGACGACGCCGGGAGGTCGGGCGTTCGTGCACAAGCTCGCGGGTGCTGCAGGAGACGAGATGATCGACAACTACGTGAAGGTGCTCGCCGCGACGCGCGTGCAAGGCTATCCCTATGTGCTGTCGCAAACAGCGCCGCATCCGAATCCCGGCACCGAGGAAGCGCCGATGGGCGTGCGCGTCGACAACGCGAAGCTACTCGCAATGAATGCATACCTGGTCAGCCTTCAGGCACCACGCGGCGATTCGATCAGTGCCGCCGATGCGATGCGCGGGCGGGAGCAGTTTCGCACCATGGGATGCACGACCTGTCATAACGTCAACCCGACGAGGCCGGTGCCGACCACGGTGCATGCAATGAGCGAAATATTTCCCGGCGACAACCCTGTAGTGCTCGGAAAGCGGGACCTACCGCTTAACCCGGTCATGAATACGCCCATCTCGACCTTCGACGACAAGATGGTGGTGGTGAACGCAAGTATTCGTGGCGACAAACGCGGCGCGGCGATGCCGCTGCTGCTCGATCTCGCGCGAAAGCCCATGTTCCTGCACGATCACTCGGTGACGAGTCTGGACGCGCTGCTGGATCCAAGCCGCGGCGCGACATCGCCACACCCGTTCTACATCAGTGGCGACCGCTCCGTGATGGTGCGTTACCTCAAGAGTCTCGATGCCCGGAGTCGGTAGTAACACCGTATATGAAGCAATTGGACGCTCGTGTTTGATAAGCGCCGTGCGTTGTGCCACCGTACAGCGGCGCAAAGATCGACGGAGACGCACGCCGTCGCATGAGTTCGGTGCTCCCTATCGGCAGCGGACTGTTCTCGTCTGGCTTTCAACCCCCGCCCCATGCAAATCGAGTTCAGCGGTGCCGCGCGCGAAGTAACGGGATCGTGCCACATCCTGCGCGTCGGTTCGCGCACCGTGTTGCTCGATTGCGGCATGTTTCAGGGACGCCGCGCCGAAAGTCGCATCAAGAATGCGAAACTGCCGCTGCCGATCGACAAGATCGACGCGATCATCCTGTCGCACGCGCACATCGATCACGCGGGCCGATTGCCGCTGCTGGTCAATCAGGGCTACAGCCAGACGATCTGGGCAACGGCGGCCACCCGTGACCTCTGCGCGGTGATGCTCGCAGATTCGGCGCACATACAGGAAAAGGACGCTGAGTTTCTCGAGCGTCATGCTCGTGCTCATGCTGAGCCGCTGTACACGATGCGCGACGCGACGAAGACGCAGGAATGCATGATCGGCGTGCCGTACCACAAATGGTTTGAAGTCACCGACGGCGTTCGCGCGCACTTCACCGATGCCGGACACATACTCGGCTCTGCGTCGGTCGTGATTGAAGCGAGCGAAGGCGGTGAAACGCGTCGGATCGTGTTCTCAGGAGACATCGGGCGCGCAGGACTGCCGATCATTCGCGATCCGGAGGCGCCGACCGGTGGAGCCGATATGATTCTGTGCGAATCGACGTACGGCAATCGCGACCATGAATCGGTTGAGGGCGCCCGCGAACAGCTGGCGCGCATTGTGTGCGAAACGGTGGCGCGTGGTGGACGCATTCTGATTCCTGCATTCGCCGTCGGACGCACACAGGAGCTGATCTACGATCTGCACATGCTCGTGCGTGAAGGAAAGATTCCGAGCATTCCTGTCATTGTCGATTCACCGCTCGCGATCAACGCGACCGATGTGTTTCGCATGCATCCGGAAGTGTACGATCACAGCGAAGAACTGGTGCGCAATACGCCGAATCTGTTCGAGTTTCCGCTCGTGCGATTCACCCGCGATGTGAACGAGTCGAAGGCGCTGAACAGCGCGCTCGGCCCGATGATCATCATCGCGGCGTCGGGCATGGCCGAGTCGGGACGCATTCTACACCACCTCAAAAACGGCGCGAGCGATCCCCGCAACACCGTTCTCATCGTCGGGTTCCAGGCCGAACACACACTCGGCCGACGCATCGTGGAGAAGCAGTCGGTGATCAAAGTGTTTGGCGAGGAGCTGGAGCTGGCAGCGCAGGTGGAGGTGCTCAATGGCTACAGTGCACACGGCGATCGCACCGAACTGCGCCATTGGCTCGACGCAGTGCGCGACGGCGGTGTGAAAGACGGACGCGGCAATCCGAAGGTTCATCTTGTGCACGGCGAGCGCGAAGCGCAGGACGCGTTTGCCGCGTCGCTTACGAGCGGCGGCTACACCGTCGATGCGCCGGCCACCGGGGACGTGCGGACGATCTGACCGGAAGTTTGTGCGAGCGTTCGAAGGCGCACACCGTTGGCAGGCGCGCCGCTCGTGCGAAGTCAGTAGTTTGCGACATCATGTCTCGTCGAGCTTCGCGCGTCGCGGTGCGCGCGCTCGCCATCCTGATGGCCGGATGGTTGCTGTTACTCGTGGCGATCATTGCGTGGTCGATGCGCGAGTCCGATGGTCACGCCGATGCGATCGTCGTGCTCGGCGCTGCGCAGTACAGCGGCCGTCCGTCACGCGTGCTCAGTGCACGACTCGATCATGCGCTCGCGTTGTGGCAGCAGGCGCGCGCGTCGCGCATGGTGCTGACGGGCGGACAACGCGACGGTGATCTGCTGAGTGAGGCGGCGGCGGGCCGTCGCTATGTCATGCGACGCGGGGTGCCGGCACAGGCCATTCTGCTCGAGGCGCATGGACGTACTTCGCTGGCGTCCATGCACGGCGCTGCAGTGCTGCTACACGCAGAACGCGATTCGGTGTCACCGCGCCCAAGCGTGCTGCTGGTGAGCGATCCATTTCACATGCTGCGCCTGGATCTGCTGGCGCGATTGCACGGGCTGGTGCCGATGCCATCGCCAACGCGCACGAGTCCTATTTCGGCGAATCTTCCGGTCGCGATCGAGTACATCGTTCGCGAATCGTTTGCATTGCCCGCCGACGTTGCGCTCTTGCTCTGGTTGCATGTCACCGGCCACAGCGCGTCGCCTACTGCCGACGGTTGAAGCGACGATCGTGAACGAGTTGAGTGCAGAAACAAACGGACCGTCACCGAGATCATCTCTCACTGACGGCCCGCGTTGTCGTCGCGCTGGTTGCTGCTGCTATTTCTTTCTGGGCATTTCCGCTCTGACCACTCGTCCTATGCTGTTGCCAGGGCTCACTTCATACATGGCTCCTGTGGACAGATCATTGTCGAGGGCAATCTGCGCGCCGAAAGATTCACGCAGTGAACCAGCGAGACGGAAGCTGTCGGCGTTGCCGATTGCAATGACGTAGCCCAGATCGGCAAGAGAAGCCGCAGTCACACGACTGAGTGGCATGCCGCCAGCCGACGCGTAGCCCTGCATCAACTCACGACCGAACAGTGAGTTGCGCCAATGACTGTCGCGCGTACCCGCGCCGCCCTGATTCTCGGCGGGGACAATGTTTCCTGAGTAGATCACGCCGCCGATTGCCGGGAACTCTGCGCGGGCGCCGGCGCCGGTGAAGAACGGATCAGTGGTTCCCGCGCCTGAGAGGAGTGTGCGACGGTAATTCCACAGGGTGCCGATGCCGAGTACGTGTCCCATTTCGTGGAGTACGACATCGTCGATCGTACCGGAGTTGAGCAGCCCGGGAAGATCGTCCTGATCGAACTCCATGACGCCGACGAGTGTGAGGCGCGACGCCGTGTTCAGATAGCACGGACCGGCCTGGGCGAGAATCTTTCCAGCGCCGTCGATAGGAGCGATACGCGCAAAGACGACGACGTCGCTGACGATCTCGTTGAACGCTGGCGTCCATGATGCGCAGGCGCTGTCGGGCGCTGTAACGCGTACATCATGCACATGGCCGACGATGATCGTGCGCCACTTGGCGGCGGCCTTGGTGAAGGCCTCACGTTGACGGGCCGTGCCACCGCTGCCGATGAAGCGTATATCGATGTTGAACTGGGACGACGTAGCCGTGGCGCTGAAGGTGACTGACTTGCCCGGGACGAGCGAACTCGTGGCAACAAGTGTCTGCGCCGGCCCCGAACCCAGGATCCAGCTGCTGACGAATGCGGCGCCCGTTGCAGGATCGGTCTGCACGGTGCCACCGATGACGGTACCGGAGTTGGGTCCCGGCGTGAACGTCACGGGGACATTGCCGACCGGATTGTTGAACTGGTCGACGACACGCACGCTGGGTGGTGAGGTGATTGCTGCGCCGGTCACACCCTGCTGATTGTCGCCGAAGCCTTTAATGAGGTCGGCCGGCGGGCCTGCGAGTGCGGTGGCGGAGAATGCGGCTTGAAACGACGCTGTTACTATGGCGCGCGCGAACTGCTGCCCGGCCGAGGTACCGAGCTTCCACGCCGTCGCCGTGGCGATACCCTGCGCGTTGGTCGTCTGCTGCGCACCGTCGATCGTGCCACCATCAGTTGTGGCGAAGGTGATCGGTACGTCGGGAATCGGATTGGCGTAGATGTCTTCGACCCGAGCGGACGGCGCCACCGGCACAGCAGTGTTCGCGACCGCCTGCTGGGCGTCAGCGCTGATACGAACCACACGGGCGACCGGGCCGGGCGCGGCGTTGGCGGTGAAGGAGACTGGCGCACCAATCCCTTCGACAGTTGCCTGCAGCGTCTGTGTTCCGGAAATCGTACCGAGCGTCCACCCCCCGGAGGTTGCGTCTCCGGACGACGATGTGCGAACGGAATCGTTCAGTACCTTCCCTCCGCCCGCCGTCACGCGCCAGCGAACGAGGACGTTCTTCATGGATTTCCCTTTGGCGTCGAGCACTTTGACGCTGGGGATGGTGGCGAAGATCGTCGCGACGGTGGCGGGCGCGGCAAGCGCGGTGGTTGCGGCAGCGGTGGTCGGAACCTGCGGATCATCGCCGCACGCTGCAACGACGAGCGCGCTGAAAGCGACGGTGCCGAGGCGGACGCGACGTGCCCAAGTAGCGATCATGACTGGACCTTCAGAGTTGAGTCGAGCGGTCGTTGACGAAGCGTGTACTGCGGGGGCGCGGATCTATGCAGCGGGGGACGGTACTGCAGGATTTCGCTACGGGGTTACGGCCTTCGTGACCCCCCTACCAATATTGGGACATGCGCATTCCTGTCGAGAGTTACCGTCTCCCGAACGGCCTACACGTGGTGCTCTCCGAGGATCACACAGCGCCGATCGTGGCCGTAAACCTGTGGTACCACGTCGGATCCGCGAACGAGCGTCTCGACCGGACCGGCTTTGCCCATCTGTTTGAACACATGCTGTTCCAAGGATCGGCAAATGTAGAAGCCAATGAACATTTCGAACTGGTGCAGCGGGCCGGCGGCACGCTGAACGGTTCCACCTGGCTCGACCGGACAAACTACTACGAGACCGTACCGTCCAACCAGCTCGCGATCGCGCTCTGGCTCGAAGCGGATCGGATGGGTCGCATGCTCCCTGCGCTGACGCAGGTGAAGCTCGATACGCAACGCGACGTGGTAAAAAACGAACGGCGTTGGTCGGTGGATAACCAACCCTACGGCACCTGGTGGGAGCGGTTGCCCGCGCTGTGCTTCCCTGAAGGACATCCGTTCCATCATTCGCTGATCGGTTCGATGGAGCATCTGTCCGACGCATCGCTCGACGACGTCGCCGATTTCTTCCGTACCTACTACACGCCTGACAACGCCGTGTTGACGATTGCCGGTGATTTCGAACACAGTGAAGCGGTGCGTCTCGTGTCGGAATACTTCGGCGATATCGTGCGCGGATCCAATCGTCCGCCACTGCGTGATATGTCGGTAACACCTGTCTTTGGCACGACCCTACGGGAAGTGGTCGAAGACGCCGTCGCGCTACCGCGACTGTTGGTGGCCTGTCGCACGCCGGTCTTCGGTACTGACGGCTACTATGCCGCGAGTCTCGCGGCCGCCGTACTCGGCCTTCGTACCGGCAGTCGTCTCGAGCAGTCGCTGGTTCGTGGACAACGTGTCGCATCGAACGCGACGGCGTTCACCTACGATCTTGCCAAAGGCAGCGACCTGCTCGTGATCGATGTCACGGCACACCCCGATGTAACCACGGACACACTCGAACGCGCGGTGCTCGCCGAACTCGATCGCATTCACACGTACGGCGTGACTGAAGCGGAAGTGGCGCGCGCCCGTGCGCTGATCGAAACGAGCTTTGTCACGAGCATGCAGTCGGCGGCCGAGCGCGCCGATCAGCTGTCGCGCTTCGCGACGTACTTTGGTGACGCGTCGTTGGCGAACGAACAGGTCGCTCGCTATCAGGCAACGACCGCCGCCGATGTGAGCGCCCTTGCGCGCGAGCGACTCGGTCCCGACAATCGCGCCCTGCTGCTCTTTGTGGCGGCCCCGGAAACAGCCGATGCCGAGACTGACGCGGGCGTAACAACGACGCTCGGGGTTGGTGCATGAGTGACGCGATCGACACTTCGATCAGCACTCCGATGAGTGCAGAGATGAGCGCAG
>JBKJTE010000239.1:0-2665 GCA_046590495.1 Gemmatimonas sp.
GCTGGCCGGTGAAGATGGGTGGCGTGGGTATGTGTTGCGTCGCCCACCGCGCGGCGTGAAGCCCGGCATCGCACACGACGTCCTGCGCGAGTATGGCATTCTGTCCGCGTTGCACCCACTCGGCGTGCCTGTGCCGCGCCCCGTTGCGAGTTGCGGGGACGCGACGGTGATCGGTGCTCCATTCTACCTGATGGCGCATGTCGATGGCGTGATCTTGCGGGGTACGGCACCGCCAGAAGTCGGGAAGGATCCGGCCGTTATCGCGACACGCATGGCTGCGCTCTCACACACGTTTGTGTCGACGCTGGCGCAGTTGCATTCGGTTGATGTGTCGAGCGAACCACTGGCGTCGCTTGGTCGCCCTGATGGCTATGTACAACGACAGGTGAGTGGCTGGACGAAACGATGGCACGCGTCGCGCACTGATGAAGTGCCCGATCTCGATCATGTGGCTGCATGGCTGGATGCGAATCGACCGCCTGACCGCGGGGTCGCGCTTGTCCACAACGATTTCAAGTTCGACAACCTCGTCCTCCATCGCGCGGACGTCTCCCGTGTCGTCGCGATTCTCGACTGGGAGATGGCGACCATCGGTGATCCGCTCATGGATTTGGGCACCAGCCTCGCGTACTGGGTGGAGGCAGGAGATGCGCCAATCTTTCGCGCCCTTGGACTTGGCGTGACGGCGCTGCCGGGGTGTGCGACGCGTGCGGAGCTGGCCAGCGCGTACGGTGCAGCGAGCGGACGTGACATCAGCGACGCGCCGTTTTACTACGCCTTCGGCCTGTTCAAGGTCGCCGTGATCGCCCAGCAGATATACGGGCGCGCCGTGCAGGGACTGACCACCGATCCGCGTTTCGCGATGCTGGGCGCGGTTGTGAAGGCGCTCGGTGGCGCGGCGGCGGATGTATCGCGAACCGGCGTGGTCTGACTTTCCGGCTGTGGGGTGGGCGAAACAGCCACACAATATTGCAGAGCGGGCGCGACAGATCGTGGCGACGGTACGACAGTCCGGAATATTCCCGGCGAAAGACGCTGGTCTCGGGTTGAGAACTGAAAACACCATAATTGTCTCTGGTGACGGCCCTCACATTGGCCCGACGACGCTGCTGCGAGAGCGCGGCGCTGGGCAGCTGAGCGGCCGGTCCAAATGTTGCCATTTCCACAGCTGACCCCGCCGGCTCCATGGGCCCCCAGCTTTCAGAGGATTGATGCGTACCCACTCCCGCGCTGTATTTCGGTGCACCGTTCTCGCCGTCGCCGCGTTCGCGCTGTCGGCCTGTTCCGATGCGACCACGGCGCCAATTGCCTCTCCCGCGAGCGTCCCGTCGCACGCCTCGAACTCTGCGAGTTCGACGGCAGTTGAAATTCTCAAAGTCGACGTTGGCGAGCTGATCTTCGCCGACAAACGGCTTTCGCTGAAAGGGAATCAGTCCTGCGCCTCGTGCCACGACGCGGGCTTCGGTTTCACCTCCCCGAATTCGCTCATCAACGCGACCGGCGCCGTCATGGAAGGTTCGGTCGCCGGTCGGTTCGGCAATCGCCGTCCGCCGAGTGCGGCGTATGCGTCGTTCAGTCCGACCCTGTACTATGATCCCATCGACGACACGTATGTCGGCGGCAACTTCTGGGATGGACGCGCAACAGGAAGCGTCACCGGTAATGCCGCGGCGGATCAGGCGCTCGGGCCATTCCTCTCGCACCCCGAGATGGCGCTCAGCGACAAGGCCTGCGTGGTGTACGGCGTCGTGACGTCCAATTACCTGGCGCGCTACAAGCAGGTCTGGGGCAACCGGATTGCCACGATTCCATTCGCTGCGAGCACCAAGGATCTGTGCGCACGCGAGAACGTCACGGTGCCGCTTGCCCCGGCAGAGCGCGCGAAGGCCGAGGCCGAGTACATCAACATTGCGCTGAGCATCGCGGCCTACGAAGGCTCCGACAAGGTGAGCCCGTTCAATTCCCGATACGACGCGTGGCAGCGTGGCAAATCGACGCTCACCGCTGAAGAGCTTACGGGGCTCGACCTCTACGAGAACAAGGCAGGGTGCGCGGGCTGTCATCCGAACGCCGGCGCCAAGGCGTTGTTCACCGACTTCACGTACGACAACATCGGCGTGCCGGCCAACCCGCTCAATCCGCAGCGGATCGCGAACGGCTTTGTCGACGTCGGGCTCGGCGGCTTCCTGAAAGATCACAGCCGCGACGGCGCGATGAAGGTGCCGACGCTCCGGAACATCGATAAGCGGAAGTCGGTATTCGATGTGAAGGCGTACATGCACAACGGCGCGTTCAAGTCGTTGGCGCAGGTGGTGCACTTCTATAACACGCGTGACGTGTTGCCCACGTGCGTCGGTTTGGTGCTGCCGACCGATCCCCGTTTTGGCACAACGTGCTGGCCAGCTCCCGAAGTCGCGGCAAACGTAAACGTCGACGAACTCGGAAATCTCGGGCTGACCGTTCGAGAAGAAGCGGCACTGGTCGCCTATCTCAAGACGCTCAGCGATCGCTAAGCGGCATTTGGGGCTGCACGGGGGTGTAACGCGGACATGTTGGTGTGTGGGAACGGCCGCTGCGCAGGTGCGCAGCGGCCGTTCGAATGTTGGCGCGCTGGGCTTCGGACGCAGACAGAGACGGAAACAGCCACAGAAATATTCTCGCGGAG
>JBKJTE010000008.1:0-6386 GCA_046590495.1 Gemmatimonas sp.
TCGATATCTGGCAGGTCGATCATGACGTCGCGCGTGACGCCCCCACAATCTTTGAACTCGCGCGCCCATCGCTCTCCGGCATGAGTCTGCTCGGACGCGGCGCGACCGTCGGCAACATCGGACGCTCCGTCATGTGGTGCGTGCGCGGCGCGATTCCACACTTTCGTGGCGACACGCTTGGTTGGCGTACGGTCGAACGCGCCGCGACGCTCGCTTTTCTCCGACACTTCGCCAAATCGCAGCCACGTTTTTCGATTCTCGCGATCACAAGCCCGGATAAATTCTCGCACAAGCTCGGCAGCGATTCGGAACCGGTGCGAAATGCAATTGCAGATGTCGACACCGCGATCGGGCGGGCGATTGCGATCGCGTCAAAAGGTGGCTGGCGTGATTCGTTGCGCGTCTGGGTGGTGAGCGATCACGGCCACGCACCTGTGTCGCAGCATGACGACTTGCACGGCTGGCTCGAGTCCCAGTCGTTGCGCGTACTCGCGCATCCTCGGCTGCACACGCGACGTCCCGATGTCGCGCTGATGGTTGGCGGCAATGCGATGGCGCACATCTACCTCGAACCAGCGGCACGAACGCGAGCGTGGTGGCTGGGCCGATCAACTCGATATCTGGATGGTCGGCGATCACGGGCACGCACCAGTTTCGCGTCACGAAGATTTGCATGGGTGGTTGGAGCAGCGCGGTCTTCGCGTTCGTGCCCATCCACAAATTTTTCAGCGCACGGTCGATGTCGCGCTGATGGTTGGCGGCAACGCGATGGCGCACATCTACCTCGAACCAGCGGCACGAACGCGGGCGTGGTGGCCGGCACATGCGCCACGATGGACGCAGTTGCATGACGCGCTCGTTGCACGACCGGCCATCGACCTCGCCGCCGTTGCAACAGCTGCCACAACAGTCGAAGTCTCGCACGCGACGCGCGGCACGGCGGAATTGCGCGTGACGCTCGTGGGCGACGAACCGCACTTCGACTACGACGCACGCAACGGTGACGCACTGCAGTTGGGCGGATCGTTCATGGCGCTCAGCGACCGCGATGCATGGACGCTGTGCGCAACGTCGCCCTACCCCGACGCGATTGTCCAACTGCTGACACTGTGCACCGCAGGGCGCGCGGGAGACATCGTTCTGTCGGCAGCCGACGGATGGGATCTGCGCGCCCGATTCGAACCCGTGGCGCATGTGTCGACGCATGGGGCCCTGCTTCGCGACCAGATGCTCGTGCCACTGCTCCTCGATGCGCCAATCAGCGGCACACCTCAGCGCACCGCCGACGTCATGCCCAGTGCTCTTGCTGCGCTCGGCCTGCCCGTCCCTCACGGGCTTGACGGGCGGAGTTTCTGGTAGGCGCAGTCCGGGAGAGAAAAAACACGCCCCGGCTTGAAGGAACCGCTACTCCGTCCGGTTCTTGCTCCGCTCAGGATCGAAGCCGTCCGGGTAGCGTTTGCGCAGTTTGTCGATGTTGCGTTGCGCGATGTCATCGAGTGAAACGTCGAGCACCGTTGCAAACGCGCCGATGTACCAAAGGCAATCGCCGAGTTCCTTGATCAGCGCGTCGCGATCGAGTGGGGTGTCGTGGAAGAGATGCTTCTTGATGATCTCGGCGGTTTCCCCTGCTTCGCCGGTCAACCCCAAGGCTGCATTGGCAAGAAGTTGTTCATGCGTGCGATTGCGCCCGAGGGTGCGCGCGGCGAGCGACTGGTATTCGTCGAAATTCATGCGACAAAGGCTCCGGAGTAACGTGCTTGCTGAAGACGTAATGAATCCGTGAAGGTACCGTGGCCGACGCCGATCAGGGGCCGCACGCGAAGCCGTACCGACCGCTTGAGGGAAAGTGAGAACTTTTGAATTCCGTCGCGGACGCGCGCGGATAGCGTCATCGGAACAGCGCGAGCGACTTCAGGACCACCTGCCAAATTCCCCAGACCGACGGAACCAGCACCACCAGCCACGCGCCAATCAACGGTAGCCAGTGACGCGTGGGTGTGGGTGACGAGGGAGGTGCGGAATTAGGCGAAGACGTAACTCCGGATGTCGTCTTGCGGTTCATGCGAGACGCTCCGCACCGACAGTCCCCATCGATCGCTGCAGACCGCGCAATCGCCACGCCGCTCCCAATCCAATCAGCAGCAATCCAGCCATCACGTACATCGTGACGCCATACGCTTCGCTCTTTGGCACACCGCTGGCCACGCGATACTCGCGGACATAATTCACGAGCGCAGGCCCGACAATCCCCGCGGTCGACCATGCCGTCAGCAAACGACCGTGAATCGCGCCCACCTCCTGCGTACCAAAGAGGTCACGCAGATACGCTGGAATCGTGGCGAATCCACCACCGTACATGGTGAGCACCACGATGAAGGCGAGCACGAACAACACGATGCTCCCGGAGCGCCCCGACGACGGAACGGTTGCGTAGAGCAGTGTGCCCAACGAGAAGAACGTCAGATACGTGGCCTGACGTCCGATGTGATCGGACAACGACGACCAGAGAAACCGGCCGCACAGATTGGCGAGACTCAGAATGCCAACGAATCCCGCAGCGGCGCCAACCCCGATACGTCCGGGAAACGTTTCCTGAATCATCGCCGACGCCTGGCCCAGCACGCCGATGCCCGCCGTCACGTTGGTGCACAGCATGATCCACAGCATCCAAAACGGCGCCGAGCGCACCGCGTCGCGCGCAGATACCGACACGACGTCCGGCGTGTGAGTCGCGCGGACCGCTCCACTGGCATGTACGGGCACCCAGCCGGGTGCCGGCACGCGCACGGTGAATGCGCCGAACAACATCATCACGAGATAGATCCCGCCGAGCGTGAGAAACGTCTCCGCCACACCGGGCGACGTCGCGCTGCGGAAATGCGCCATGAGCGCAACAGACAGTGGCGATGCGATCATCGCGCCGCCGCCGAACCCCATGATCGCGAGGCCGGTGGCCATGCCTGGACGGTCTGGAAACCACTTCAGCAGGGTCGACACGGGCGAGATGTAGCCGATGCCGAGTCCAATGCCACCCAGTACGCCGTAGCCGAGCAGCAAGAGCCAGAATTGATGCGTGGCGATCCCCGCCGCGCCGACGAAGAACCCGCCCGCGAAACAGGCCGCCGCCGTGGCCATCGCACGCCGCGGGCCGACGCGTTCAAGCCAACGGCCGAACAACGCCGCCGACAGACCGAGCGCCACGATGGCCATGCTGAACACCCAGCCTATCTGACTGACACTCCAGTCTTCTGGGGTTGCGGTGGTACCACCGAGCAACTTGGAAAGTGGCAGGTTGAACACGCTGAACGCGTACGCCTGTCCGATCGAAAGGTGAATGGCGAGCGCCGATGGCGGCACGCGCCAGCGATCGTAGTCGAGCGGAGCCACCGAATGCGCACGATCGAGCAGGGGCAAAACAAACTCCGTTGATGACGATGTGATGTTTCGTGAATGTAGCACGGCAGGCGACTACCAACTCCCGCGCAACTCCACTTCACACAGTTCTGCGGGGCGCGTCGCATCGTCGGGGTCGATGACGATGAACGCACGTTTGGGATCGCGCTGCGAGAGTACGACGCCTTCAACCTTCTCGACGAATGCGTTGCCTTTGACATCAACGATCGATGTGTAGCGCACGGTGCCCCGTGCGTCGATGACGCCGAGTACCGAGCCACCGACAGGTCCGTCTTCGGAGGCGTCGTCAGTGGCTTCAGCCGCCGCGGAGTACAGCGTCCGGTCGCCGAACGATGCCCCGTCTGTGAACCCGATTGCGATGCCACCGAGTTGGCCGAGTTCGTATTGCACGATACTCGTCGGTATGGGTGGGGTTGCCGACGATGGGTTGTCGAGATACGCGAGCAGTTCGTCGATGCGCAGTTCGCATGTCGCGTTGAGCGGAATGAGTCCGCGCTTTGGTTGGCCGTTGCCGCGTCCGAAGAGTCGAATGCAGTCGCCCATAGCGAGCGCGCCTTCGATGTTCATGTCGCTGCCGGCGAAGGCGACTTCTGCTTCGAGCGCTTCGTACAGTGTTGTTGCGTCGTGCAGCTGTACGCGCGGCTCGGCGTGCTGCCATCGATCGATGACGGCGACGTTCCGTCTCCGTTTCTTTGAGCCCGACCCGAACGCAAGCAGCGACGCCTCGTATTTACCAGGAAGTGCCGCACACGCTTCGAGATCGAGTTTGAATTTCTTATTGCCGCGCGCGTCATCGAATTGACGGAGTCCGCCTGCGCCACGCGGTAACGCGATCGGATGCACGGCTCCGTTTCCGGGCTCGAGCAGCGCAACGAAGTTTGCATCGTCCTGCACCAGAGCGATGCGATGGTCGATCCATGTGATGCTCGACGCGGCGCGCACATGTGCAGGGCGATCCTCCGCAATGTCCTCGCCGGTCGCGTAGTGCAGTGGCAGACGTGAGATCACGACCGCCTGGAGTGTTGCGTCCTGCGTGGCGATCCGGGTCGTGACGCGTGTCATGTGGTGCGCGAGTGGATTTGAAGACTGACGTTCGGAGCGCTGTGTGCTGGCGCGCCGAGTGGCGTATGGCCTGTGGCCGACAGTGAATCAATCGCCGAGCGCGATCACTCGCACGGTTGGTTTTGAGGGCCTGCATTCCGCGGTGACGCCAACGCCCTACTCCCGCCGGGGACACCCGTTGCCACCCGTCGCTACATTTGTGGCATGACGTGGATGAGCCTCTTCCTGACGCTGACGGCGCGCGCGCTTGTTAACCCGGCGCTGGCGACCGACTTGCTGCGCGTTGCGTGGCGTTTTCGGCATCGACGCTGGCTGACACAATTCCCGTTTCTGCCATTGCCTGCGATGACGTACGTGAAGTGGCGCATGTACACCGCCTACGGAGCAGAAGACGCGATCCCGCCGGCCGACGATGTGATCGCGTTTGCGCGATGGGTTGGTCGTCAGCCCTGACGGTGATGACGTGCCACGCCGCGACTACGTGATTCCCCGGATGTGCGGCGTCGACAATGACTGACGCGCCTCGACATTCACTGACAGAACGGTTGAAGGCGCAGGCCTACGCGGTCGGCTTTGATCTCGCCGGTGTGGTGAAATTGGGCGAGCCTGCAACGCGCGCGGAGTTTGATGCATGGTTGGCTGCGGGTCATCATGCCGAGATGAGTTATCTCGATGGTGCCGGTGCGGCACTGCGGCGCGATACGCGATTGCCTCACGATGGTGCAACGCACGCGTTGGTGGTCGCGATCAACTATGGTGGACGCGAACCGAGTGGTCCGGTGGCGCGTTACGCGCGAGGGGATGATTACCACGAGGTGCTGCGCGGGAAATTGCGTGACGTACATGCGTGGCTCGAGCGCGAGGTTGGACATGCGGTGAACGCGCGGCCGTACGTTGATTCAGGCCCTGTGCTTGAACGCGATCTTGCCCAACGTGCGGGGCTCGGCTGGTTTGGCAAAAACACGATGTTCATTTCGCCGACGCACGGTTCGTTTGTATTTCTCGCGTCGCTGTTCGTTGATCTTGAGCTCGAAATCGATGCGCCGTTCGAGGCGGATCGGTGCGGAACGTGCACGCGATGCATGGAGGCGTGTCCCACACAGGCGTTCACTCACGCGCGCGTTCTGGATGCGTCGCGGTGCATCAGCTATCTCACGATCGAATTGCGCGGCGAGATTCCGGTCGAGTTTCGCGAGTCGATGGGTGACTTGCTGTACGGGTGCGACATCTGTCAGGAGGTGTGTCCGTGGAATATGCGGTTCGCGAGAGTGCTGCCGGACGAGTCGCCGTTTGCTGCGCGGGAGATCTTCGAGAACGCGACCACACGTGACGGCACACGCGCCCTGGCCCGCGAGATCCTCATGATGGAGCCGGCGGACTACGCGGCGGCGTTCAAAGGCAGTGCAATCAAACGCGCGAAGTTGTGGATGCTGCAGCGGAACGCGTGTATCGTGCTCGGGAACGTCGGGGCGGCGGATGATCTCGCGGTGATCGAGGCGATGCTGTCGCACGAGCATGCGGCGGTGCGGGAGCAGGCGGTGTGGGCGATCGGCGCGCTCGAATCGCTATCCGATTTGTGAACGTCCGAGGTCGTCAGTGGCGGTGCGTAGTCAGGAAATAGCGCCGCTTCGGGTCCTGTGGCCCGCTCCCAACTTCGCGAATGAGCCCGTTGCCCACCAGCCGCGCGAGTCGGGTGCGGGTGGCCCGCGAGGTGAGCCCAATGACGGCGGCAATCTCACGGTCAATTTGCCCGCCCCGTCCGACAGTCCGTCCACGATGGCCTGATCGGTGTCGTCGAGCGTGGGACGGTTGACCTTTGAAGTGAAGATGGTCGTGCGAAACCGCGTCGCGATCTCCTCGAACCGAGGGTCGGCCAGCCCAGCCTCGCGGCAAGCGGCGGTCATCCGCTG
>JBKJTE010000166.1:0-30466 GCA_046590495.1 Gemmatimonas sp.
GTGTGAAAAGGTGCAATTCGTGAACGCCGCATCGCGATGCACCGACACGTTGAACTGCGCGCGTCGAAACGTGCTGCGGTGCTGGTTTACCGTGTTTCCGTTCAGCCACAGTCATCGTTCTGGTTGGGGAAAAATGCCGCGATTGTGCAAAATACGCTGAAGATCGTCCAGCTTCTGGACGCCCCAACACTTCCGGGACGACGTGGCCGATATAAGGCGAGCGCGGGTGCACTTCGTTCTCCCTTCCTGTGGTGAGGTCGTCCCATGCTCGGTAAGTACAAGATCCAGACAAAGCTGCTTGGTGGATTCCTGACCGTCGCCGCACTCGTGGCGGTCGTCGGGGGCATTGGATTGTTCGCGATGAACTCCCTCCAGAAAGAGACCGACCGGATCGGCGTCGTTTACATGCCGTCGCTCCGCGGGATCGCGTTGGTGAATCTCGGGCTTGCCGACACCCGTCGCCTTGAGCTTGCGCTGTTGCAGGCGCGGGAGCGGAAGGACGACGTCAGATTTGCTGAAAATATCAAGGATTTCAACAAGGCCGTGGACAGTGAACTCGAGCAGGGGCTGAAGCAGTACGAACCGTTGCCGCGCGGCCCGGAAGAGGATGCAGTCTGGAAGGAATTCTCGGCCGGACTCGCGAGGTACCGTCAGCACCTGACAGCAGCACTTGCGTTGCTCGACAAGAATGATGTGGTGCAGGCCGTACCGATGATCGCCAGTGGAAAGGCAGATTTTGTTGCAGCATCCGAGCATGCCGGCAAACTCGCAGCTTTGCAGACGACGTACTCGGCGGCCGCTGTTCAGGCGGCACGCGATGTCGGTTCGCGTGGTCGTTGGATCGTCGCTATCGTACTCGTGTTCGCCGTCCTCTTCGCCGCAGGCATCGGCGTGCTGCTGGCCCGCCACATCACAGTGCCGCTGCGCACAGCCATCGATCGTGCTGAACGTCTGCGTGCGGTGTGCGTCACTGGCATGCATAGCGGTATCAGCGCCATGGCTCACGGTGATCTCAGCGTCAGCGTTGAGGCTTCTACCAAGCAGCTCAAATTCGATCGTGCCGATGAAATTGGCGAACTCTCGTCAACCATTGACGGCATGATCGCCACGATGCAGGCCACGATTCAGGGTTTCTCGCACACGCAACAGGTGGTGCGCGACGTCATCTCCGAAAGCGCGTCGATGAATTCGCGCGCCATCGGTGGTGATCTCAAGGTACGTGGTGACGTCATGCGCTTCGAAGGCGTGTTTCGCGAGCTTGTCGGTGGCGTGAACCAGATCCTGGACACGGTCATCTCGCCCATCAACGAAGCAACCACGGTGCTCGAACGCGTCGCCAATCGTGACCTCACGGCGCGAGTGCGCGGTCAGTACGCCGGCGATCATGCGCGCATCAAGGACAGCATCAACGTCGCCGTGCAGAATCTCGAAGAAGCGCTGGCGGACATCAGCGCGTCAACTCAGCAGGTGTCGTCGGCCGCGGGTTCGATCGCAACGGGCAGTCAGACGCTTGCGCAGAACACGAGTGAGCAAGCGGCAAGCATTGAAGAGATCTCGAGTTCGCTGCAGGAAATCGAAGCGATGGTGCAGCAGGCATCGCAGTCGGCAGAAGATGCGCGTACGCTCTCCGAGGGCGCGCGCAGTGCAGCCGAACGCGGCGACATCGGGGTGCGGGATCTCTCGTCCGCGATGGACAAGATCAAGCAGTCGTCGGCTGCGACAACAAAGATTGTGAAGACGATCGATGAAATCGCCTTCCAGACCAATCTCCTTGCCCTCAACGCCGCCGTCGAAGCTGCGCGGGCGGGCGACGCAGGTCGCGGTTTCGCTGTCGTGGCAGAAGAAGTGCGCTCGCTTGCACTCCGCGCTGCTGAAGCGGCCAAGACGACTGCGCAGCTCATCGAGGAAGGCGCACAGAACGCTATCGCAGGCGTCCAGGCATCCGATCGCGTTTCCGTCGCACTCACCGACATCTCCGAACGCACGTCAAAGGTCTCGCTCGTGATGAACGAGATCGTTGCGGCGAGCACGCAGCAGCGGGTTGGCGTCGGACAGGTCAACGCGGCCGTAACGCAGATGAACGCCGGTACGCAGGATTCGGCGGCAAATGCAGAAGAGTCGGCATCGGCCGCCGAAGAACTCGCGAGTCAGGCGCACATGATGCAGGAGGTCGTCGCCGCCTTCAAACTCGGCAAAGGCTCACCGACATCGCCAAGCGGATCGCGTTCACCGTCAGTCGCGAAAGCTCGCGTTCGACCGTCGTTAGCGCGGGCAGAACCCGTCCACGAGTTCGCGGATTTCTGAGATCGTTGAGTGCAGCTGGCCCTCACGTGCACTGTGAGGGCTACTCACTTCCGATTTTGCCAAGCCCGTACTCGTACATCTTTTTGTATAGTGTCGTGCGTGTTATGCCGAGTAGCCGAGCGGCATCCGTACGATGACCACCGGTGAGTAGCAGAATATGGGCGATGTGGCGGCGCTCGACGCTCTCCAGCGTTTGCTCTTCGGGCGCTACGTCTTGGGTTGGTGGTGTCATGCCGGAACGTTCGATGACGACACGCAGGTGAGTCGTTGTCACCTCGTCGCTGTCGAGAGCGAGAAAGAACACTTCTTCCAGGAATGAACGAAGCTGCTTCACATTGCCAGGCCATTCGAGCGAGATGAGTAGCGTCAGCGCACTTTCGGAAATGTGCAATGGGCCGCGTCCAAGCGCGTATCGCTGCGCGGCAACGATGCGTGTCGCGAGATTGCGGATTGCACTTTCTCCACGCGCACGCAACGAAGGTACGTGCAGCGGCAGTACCGCCAAGCGTTGGTAGAGATCGAACAGCATGCGCCCCGCTCGGGCTTCTTCCCCAAGATCCCGCTCCGTCGCGGCGATGATACACGCCGCCGTCGATTTCTGCATGCCCGTCCCGACGCTCATCAGCGCCAGTAGCTGATGCTGTTCCGCATGCGAAAGTTCGGCCACCTCGTCGACGAAGATCGTGCCGCCTTTGGTCATCGCGACCAGTGCAGGATCGCTCAGGTGACTGCGCTCGAGCGAAATTCCGTTGAACGGCTGGTGCAGCTCGCGAACGCCTCGCTCGGCACGGGCGATCCGGACGAATGTGCGTGAGGCCCGCGGCGAAAGTTGGTGCAGCATTTCTGCGATAATGCGCTTGCCGGTTCCTTCTTCACCAACGATGAGTGATGGCGCCGTACTCTGTGAATGCTGCTCTAGCATTCGAAGCAGTTTGCGCATCGCCGACGAATCGTCGAAAAAACCGTACGGGTCAGCAAGCTGCGTGTTGGCCGCGCGATTCGTTCGGATCAGTCGCGAGCGCTCGCTGCCGCGATCGATCGCCGTGCGCAGCAGATCAATATCCACCGGTTTGGTTTGCACATCTTCCGCACCGGCGCGGAGTGCGCGGACTGTCGTGCGCACGTCAACGTTGCCGCTGAGCAGAATCACGCTCGTGGCCGGATCTCGCGCCTGCAACTCGGCCAGGATCTGCATCCCGTTCAACTTGGGCATCCACAGATCCACAATGACCACATCCGGCGCAAGTTCGGCGTATTTGGCGAGCGCAACCTCACCATCGGTCAGTACTGTGACACGATGACTGATATCTTCGAGTCGGACGGCAAGCATGCGGCCAACGCTCGCGTCGTCATCGATGAGAAGCACATGCGTCTCATCGCTTACATCGGGGTCGTTGCGTGGCATCGGTGAGCGCATCGAGCCTACAGAATGGATATCGTCAGTACGGAAGCTACCATTGCGCGACGGCTGGTGCGACTTGTTCCAGGCGCACGACTTTCGCGATCCGGCGCAGATGACGCTCTGCATTACTCGTCCGCGCACTTAAGAACTCGACGACGATGTCCCACGCCAGCTCGGGCCCGATGACGCGAGCGCCCAAGCAAAGCACGTTCATGTGATCGTCCTCGACGCCTTGGTGCGCGGAGAAGTGATCGTGCACGAGTGCCGCACGCACGCCATGCACCTTGTTGGCGCACACGGATGCGCCGACGCCGCTACCGCACAGCGCGATGCCGCGCTCCACCTCACCAGCGGCGACCGCGCGTGCAAGCCCCACGACGAAATCCGGATAGTCATCGTCCAGCGTCAACGCGTGCGCACCGAAGTCGATGATCATGTGCCCCGCGTCCCGAAGACGCGTGACCAACTCCTCCTTCAGCGCGAAGCCGCCGTGATCTGTCGCAATGCCGATACGCATCGCGGTCATCGTGTGTCCTTGCGAGCCCGATAGCGGCGAATGAGTGCGCTCGTGGAGCTATCGTGCGGCACGTCGGCGTCTTTCGAGCCCTCGAGCTCCGGAATGATGCGCTGCGCCAACGCCTTGCCGAGCTCCACGCCCCACTGGTCGAAGGAGTCGATGTTCCAGATGGCGCCCTGCGTAAACACGCTGTGCTCATACAGCGCGACAAGCTTGCCCAGCGTCGCTGGCGTCAGGCGGTCCGCGAAGATCATGCTCGACGGACGATTGCCCTCGAACACGCGATGCGGCACAAGCGACTCGGCGGTGCCGTCGTTGCGCACCTCGTCGGCCGTTTTGCCGAACGCAAGCGCCTCGGCCTGCGCGAGCACATTCGCGATCAGGATATCGTGATGCCGCCCGATGGGATCGAGCGCCTGCGCAAACGCGATGAAATCGCAGGGAATGATGTCGGTGCCCTGATGAATCAGCTGATAGAACGAATGCTGACCGTTCGTGCCAGGTTCACCCCAGTACACGGGACCGGTTTGATAGTCGACCGCACTCCCGTCGAGCGTGACGTGCTTGCCGTTGCTCTCCATCGTGAGCTGCTGCAGGTACGCCGGAAATCGCTTGAGGTACTGCTCGTACGGAAGGACCGCCGCGGTGCGCGCGCCCAAAAAGTTTGCGTTCCACACGCCGAGTAGCCCAATCAGCACCGGAAGATTGCGATCGAAGGGCGCGGTGCGAAAATGTTCGTCCATCTCGTGAAAACCGTCGAGCATCGCGCGAAAATGCGTCGGACCAATGGCGATCATCGTGGACAAGCCGATGGCGGAGCTCATCGAGTAGCGGCCGCCGACCCAGTCCCAGAACTCGAACATGTTTGCCGGATCGATGCCGAACTCGGCGACCCCTTTCGCGTTGGTCGAGACCGCGACGAAGTGGCGTGCCACTGCGCGCTCGTCGTGCAACGTCGCAAGACTCCACTCGCGCGCGCTGTGCGCATTCGTCATCGTCTCCAACGTCGTGAACGTCTTCGATGACACGATGAACAGCGTTTCTCGCGCGTCGAGATCGCGGGTCGCTTCCACGAAATCCGCGCCGTCCACATTCGAGACAAAGCGCATGGTGAGCGCGCGGTCGCTGTAGAATTTGAGCGCCTCGTACGCCATGACGGGGCCTAAGTCGGAGCCGCCGATCCCGATGTTGACGACGTTCCTGATTCGTGCGCCCGTGTGTCCGGTCCAGCTGCCCGAGCGAATCTGTTCCGCGAACCGTGCCATCCGGTCGAGCACCGCATGCACTGCGGGCACCACGTTCTCGCCGTCAACAACGATTGTCTGGTCGCGCGGTGCGCGCAGCGCGACGTGCAACACCGCGCGTTGTTCAGTCACGTTGATCTTGTCACCGCGAAACATCGCGTCGATGCGATCACGCAGCCCCGCTGCACCAGCCAGCGTCGTCAGCAGCCTGATGGTCTCGTCGGTGACGCGCTGTTTGGAGTAGTCGAGGTAGATGCCGGCGGCTTCCGCGGACAGCCGTGTACCGCGCTCGCCATCGTCGGCAAAGAGGCGCCGGAGGTGTACGTCGGCCATCGAGCGGTGATGCGCCTGCAGCGCCGCCCATGCAGGACTGGCGGCTAGCGACCCTGCGAATCGTTCCGGTGTCATCGTCATTACGTGCCTGTGGTGGCGCGATCAGGTTGCATGAGAGTTGCGCGTTTTGTCGCGACTTGCCTGCTGCCGATTCCCGGAGGATGCCCGCATCGTGGGCATCGCAGCTATTGAACGCGCCTTGAAAATCGTGGGGTTGGACGTGAGCCCAGTGACAGACCATTCGCGGATTTAACGCTCGAGCGTCGCGTCGTCGAGTACGAGGTCGTGCCGCTTGCGAGTGGCAGTCATGTACTTGCGGCGCGTTGCTCCTCGTCCGCGCGGCCCTCGATGGCTCGCGTTGTGCATCGACAATGCATTGAATCTGCGCCTGCAGAGCCTAACGAGGACGATCTCTTCTGTGAGGGTACGATGCAACAATTGACCATGACCATTGCCGGCATGAGCTGCGGCGGCTGCGTGAACAGAGTACGGAAAGCGCTCGGAACTCTAGCGGGCACGCACATCGATGCGGTCTCCGTCGGATCAGCGACCGTCACTTACGACGAGTCGCAAACCACTCCTGCCGCGGTTGCTCATGCGGTGACCAACGCAGGCTATGATGTCGTCGACTCCGAGGCGCAAGCGGGCGCAGCCGTCGGCGCTGGTAAAGCTGCGACGGGAGGAGGGTGCTGTTGCGGCTAGGCGAGGACGTACCGACTGGTGCAGCCCTCACTCATCTTCAAAAATGGAGCGGCGCTGTGAAGACCGACCGTGTGTTGTTCTTGCTCGCCACTGCCGCGCTCGCTGGCACCCTCTCCGCGTGCAAGCCTGCCTCGGAAAAAACGAGCGCGGATGGTTCAATCGCGAGCGCGGGACCTGGGTCGCGCCAAGACGGCCCCTCGCGGCGAGATGGAAGCGCGATGATGGGGACGGCAGGCACGATGGGCACCATGGGTGCGATGACCGGTACCTCCGACGCCATGCAAACGCGCCTCCGCGCGATGGACATGATGAGTGCGGCTCAGCTCGCGACGGCGTTTCCGGCGCACAGCCACGCAGCTCAGGACATGCTGTCCGCTATGAACGCTGAAGTAGACGGCACGCACATGTCGTCGAACGCGAGTTGGAGCGCCATGAGTGACTCGATTCGCCAAGACCTCAGTCACATGGCGGGGATGACTGGTGCGCAGATGCACGCCGCGATGCCAGGGTATCATGCGCGCATGACGAAGCTGATGGAGATGCACGGCCAGATGATGGCAAAGCCGCGGACGTGAACGCACTGATCACACATGCGCTTGACGCAGTGTTCACTCTCTACCTCCCAAGACTGACATGGAAAAGATCACCAGTCCGTTCTACCAGTGGCTCGACCACGAACGGATCAGGACGGTTCTCCATGAAGTGGGCGCGCTTCGGCCGGGCGAGCGACTGGTGCTGTTGAAGGGGCTGGTGCCAGGACTCGTTGAGGCGCTGGGTGCCGTGGAGGCAGAGTCGTTTCTCTCAGAACTCGCCACCAAGGCTCGGCGCTACGAGGAGGCGCGTACTCATCCCGGCGAAGGTCGTCTGCATCGGGAAACGCCGGGCGAGCAAATGGGAGGTCCGACGCCGGACGGGCACCGCCACCTCGCCGAGACGCGCAATCCGGATCGACCCGGTGGTCGCGCCGCCGAGCGCGAGTGGGAGGCAGCCGTATGGGCGCGTGATGTCGATGCAACGCTGACCAGCCGCTACCGGGAGGAGGCCAAAAAAATCCAGGCCACATACCTCGCACAGGGCATGCTGCCTGGCGAGGCAGAGCTCGCGGCGTGGGAAGCTGTCGCCCGCCTGCACGGGCTGACGCACGGTACGTCACCTCGCGCAGCGAAGTCATAGCACTCGACTTCTAGCCGTGCCGACAGAATCGGACACGATTAACGGCGTTCGTCGAGATCCGCGATCAGTGCCTTCATTTCTGCGATCTCGCGCACCTGCGCCTCGATGATTTCATCAGCCAGCTTCCGCACGCGCGGGTCGGTGCTATGCGCGCGTGAGCTGGTGAGAATCGCGATGGAGTGATTCAGATGTCCTCAGAGCGGAGCCGAAGCGCATTGCCAATCACCGACACCGAACTGAAACTCATCGCCGCCGCCGCGATGACCGGACTCAAAAGCCAGCCAAACACAGGATAGAGCACACCCGCCGCGATGGGCACGCCGAGCGCGTTGTAACCGAAGGCGAAGAACAGATTCTGGCGGATATTGCTCATCGTCGCGCGGCTCAGTTTCCGCGCACGCACGATCCCTCGCAGGTCGCCCTCCACCAGCGTGATGCCAGCGCTTTCCATCGCGATGTCCGTTCCGGTCCCCATCGCAATGCCAACCTGCGCCTGCGACAAGGCCGGTGCGTCGTTGATCCCGTCGCCCGCCATCGCCACTACTCGGCCGGCAGCCTGCAATTCCTTGATCTTCGCCGCCTTCTGGTCGGGCAGTACCTCGGCGATCACCTCGTCGATACCAAGCGTTCTGGCAACCGCGGCTGCCGTGGTTTTGCTGTCGCCCGTCATCATCACCACGCGGAGCCCCTCAGCGTGCAGCTGTCGAATCGCCTCCGCCGTCGTGGCCTTGATCGGGTCGGCGACGCCGATCAGCCCCGCGAATGCGCCGTCCACGATCACGTACATGACGGTCTGGCCGTCGGCTCGCATCGCTTCGGCTTTGGTCGCGAGCGCGCTGGCGTCGATCTTCTGCTCGGCGGCCATCGCCGGACTCCCCAGCGCGACTAGTCGGCCTTCGACTTTTCCCGTCACGCCGCGGCCGGTGTGCGACGCGAAGTCGCTCGAAGGGGCGAGCGTAAGGTGACGCGACTCGGCGCCGGCGACAATCGCCGCGGCGAGGGGATGTTCGCTACCTCGCTCGAGGCTCGCGGCCAATCGGAGCACGTCGTCCTCCGGCCACGCTCCGGCCGGGATCACGCTGGTCAGCTTTGGCTTGCCCTCGGTCAACGTTCCGGTCTTGTCGACCACCAGCGTGTCGACGGTGCGCAGGATCTCGATCGCTTCAGCGTTCCGGAATAGCACGCCCATCGTCGCCCCGCGGCCGGTCGCCACCATGATCGAAATGGGCGTCGCCAAGCCGAGCGCGCACGGACAGGCGATGACGAGCACCGCGATCGCGTTGAGCGAGGCGTACGCCAAGCGCGGAGCCGGGCCGACCATTGCCCAGACGATGAACGTGATCACCGCGATCGCCACGACCGTTGGTACGAAAACGGCTGACACGCGGTCGGCGAGCTTCTGGATCGGTGCTCGGCTGCGCTGCGCTTCGCTCACCATCTTGACGATACGCGCCAGCAGCGTCTCAGCGCCGACGCGCTCCGCTTTCATCACGAGCGAGCCCGTGCCGTTGATGGTCGCCCCGATGACGTGGTCGCCTGCCCCTTTCTCGGACGGGATCGGCTCCCCGGTCACCATTGATTCGTCGAGCGTACTACGGCCCTCCGTCACCACACCGTCGACGGGCACCTTTTCCCCCGGCCGGACGCGCAGCAGATCGCCGGCTACGATCTGGTCGAGCGGGACATCCTCTTCGGTATTGTCCTCCCGTAGCCTGCGGGCCGTCTTGGGCGAGAGCCCGAGCAGGCCGCGGATCGCGGAGCTCGTCCGGCCGCGCGCGCGCAGCTCAAGCACCTGCCCGAGCAGCACCAGCGTGATGACAACGGCCGCCGCTTCGAAGTAGGCCGCGACGTGCCCGCCCTCCATGCGAAACGCGGCCGGAAACAGCTGCGGCGCAACGGTGGCCAGCACGCTTTCGAGATACGCCATGGCCACGCCCAACGAGATCAGCGTGAACATGTTCGGGCTGCGGTGGAGCACCGACTGCCATCCGCGCACGAAGAACGGCCATCCGGCCCATAGAACGACTGGTGTCGCGAGTACGAGTTGAATCCAGGCCGACGCCGTCGCCCCGAACATCCGCTCGATGGGATGACCCGGCAGCATATCGCCCATGGCCACGACCAGCAGCGGCGCGCTCAAGGCCACGCTCACCCAGAACCGCCGTGTCATGTCGGTCAGTTCAGGGTTTTCCGTTTCTTCGAGTGTGACCGTTTCCGGCTCGAGCGCCATGCCGCAGATGGGGCACGCGCCAGGGCCGAGCTGCCGGATTTCCGGATGCATCGGGCACGTGTAGATAACGTCGGCCGCGCCGCTCTCCGTCGCCGGCGGCGCGGTCTGCGTCTGGCTCACAGCTACGCCCGCTCGGGATAACGACTTGGGTCGGCCTTGAACTTCTCCAGACAACTCGTGCGGCAAAACCGGTGCACCGTGCCAGCGAGCTCGTACCGGTGCGGGGAATCTTCCGCCACCTGCATGCCACACACTGGGTCGCGAAATGTGCGGTCGTTCGATGCGTTGATCGCGTTCATCGTGTTCGCCTCGCGTCGTTGAAGAAAAAGACTTGGAACTACGAGGCATGCATTAATGGGACCGCGTTGTCGGTTCACTTCTTGCGCTTTCAGACGACTTCGCCGCGCTTCTGACTGGAGAAATTTGTGTTGAACCTACCCCCGATCGTCCGATTGCCCGCGGCCGCCGAGACAGCGAATCGATCGATTCGGCGGCGATTCACGACCGCGACGCTTGGCGCGCTGTTCCTGTCTGCCGCAGCGTCCACGCTCCTCGCGCAGGACACCGTGTCGAACGCGTTGACTCGGCGGAACGCGACAACGGAGGCGCCTGAGCTTTCGGTCGTGCAGACCAAGGTGGACGTCAACCCGATGGCGCGGGACGAGGATATCCGCCGCCGCTTGCAGAATGTCCTGGAGGCCACGGGCTGGTTCACGTCACCGCGCGTGCGCGTGCAATCCGGCGTCGTGTTCCTCGAGGGGCAGGCGGCGACCCTGCAAGGGCAAGAGTGGGCCGGCAGTCTCGCGCGCAACACCCAGGATGTCGTGGCGGTCGTCAACCGCATCGCCGTGCCGAGTCCGTCCATCTGGGATTTCGGTCCCGCAGCGCGCGGGCTCGCGGTGCTTTGGCGCGACTTCATCGGCGCGCTGCCCTCGATCGGCTTTGCCGCCATCGTATTCGTGCTGTCGCTCTTCGCAGCCATCATGGCGGCGCGTGGCACCCGACGGGCGCTACACGAGCGTGTGCCCGCGAAGCTGCTGCGGACCGTGGCGGCTCGGGCGACGGGCGCGCTCGTGTTGTTCGTCGGCGTGTACGTGATCCTGCGCGTCATGGGCCTCACGCAGCTGGCGCTGACGATCGTCGGCGGGACAGGCTTGATCGGGCTCGCCGTCGGCATCGCGTTCCGCGACATCACCGAAAACTTTCTCGCGAGCATCTTTCTCAGCATTCAGCGACCCTTCGAGCCCGCAGACCTGATCGAGGTGGCCGGCGTCACCGGATATGTGCAGCAGCTGACGATGCGCACCACGGTACTGATGAACCTTGATGGCAATCTCGTGCAGATCCCGAATGCGGCCGTCTACAAGAGCAACCTCAGGAACTACTCGACCAACCCAAATCGGCGGGAAGTCTTCGACATTGGGGTCGGGTATGACGATGCGATCGCCGACGCCCAGCAGCTGGCGCGCCGCGTGCTCGATGAACATCCCGCGGTGCTCGACGATCCCGAGCCGTCCGTGCTCGTCGAGAGCCTCGGAGCATCGACTGTCAACTTGCGGGTGTATTTCTGGTTGGACGGAAAAAAGAACAGCTGGCTCAAGGTCAGGTCGTCTGTCATTCGGCTGGTGAAACGCGAATTCCAGCAAAATGGTATTTCGATGCCCGACGCAGCTCGAGAAATCATTTTCCCGCAGGGCATCCCGGTCTGGCACGAGAAGGTCGAGGACAACTCGCGTGCGACCACCGCGCCAAAGGCGGCGCCGGATCACGACAAGGTGTCCACGAAGGCCGAGGGCGGGCTGCATAGCGAGGCGGCGGTCATTGAGGAACAGGCGCGCCGGACACGCAAGCCGGACGCCGAAAATCTGCTCCAGCCCGGCGCGTCAACTGGCGTTTCACCCGCGAACTGATGATCGCCGCTCGCAGCGACCACGGCCGCGTTAGGCCAGATCGAGCGTCCGGATCACGGAACGGGCGATCATCACATCCTCATCCGTGTGGATGACCCTGACGGCGACTTGTCCGGCGCGCGAGGAGATCACGGGTGCATGTCGTTGGTTGCGCCGCCGGTCGATCGTCACGCCGAGGAAGCCAAGTCCGGCGCAGATGCGTTGGCGGATGAGTGAAGCGTTCTCGCCAATGCCACCGGTAAACACGAGCGTCTCGACGCCGCCGAGGATCGCGGCGAACGCGCCAACCCACTTCTTCGCCTGATAACAGAACAGCGCGACGGCGTCCGCAGCTTGCTCGTCATGCGGCTCGCGGGCGAGCAATTCCCGCAAGTCGGAGCTGATACCGGACACGCCGAGCAGCCCTGATTCGTGCGTGACCATTTGCTGGAAGCGCGCTGCCGTCACGTGCTTCCTGCGTGCCAGGTAGTAGATGAGGCCCGGATCGAGATCACCTGGGCGAGTGCTCATCACGAGGCCGGACGTAGGGGTGAGACCCATGCTCGTGTCGACGCTCTTGCCGCGATGCACCGCAGCCAGCGACGCGCCGTTGCCAAGATGCGCCAGGATGACTCGCCCCCTCGCCGCGACGGGATCGATGCGCCGAAGCTCATCCATGAGGTACGAATAGGACAAACCGTGATAGCCGAAACGCTCCAAACCCGCGGAAAAACGGCGTGGGATGGGTATCAACTTCGCTACGCGCGGCATCGTGCGATGGAACGCCGAATCGAAACATGCGACTTGCTGCAGCTCTGGCCGCCGTCGCGCCACCTCGTCGATCAACGCGAGCTGTTGGGGAAGATGGTCCGCATCGTAGGCCGAGAGGCGTCGGAACACTTTCAGCAGCGCCGCTGTGATCGGCTTCGGGTCGGTGTTCGTCGTTCCACACACGATACGATGGCCCACGGCGGTGACCGTCTCGTAGGCCGGTTGTGACTCGAGCCAGTCGAGCAGGCGGCGTATCGTGGCGCGTGGATCGCCGGCCGGAAGCGACCTTGCACGCTGCATCGCCCCGTCGGGGTCGGAGACCGAGAGCGTGGGGTGCTTCGAGCGCATCGCGTCGACGCTGCCAGCAAGCACCCGTTTTGGCACGTCGCCGACGTCGTAGATCGCGAAGCGAATGCTCGACGACCCGACATTGATCGTCAGGACGGACGTTCCAGCGCGTTGCGTGCGGTTCGCGGCCGCGCGAACACGAGGTTTGGTGCGAGCCACTTCAGTATTGGCGCCGGCGCGTCATGGATTCGGGACGCGGGTCTGCAGTGGCGCCTCGTCGGCGTGTAGGTGGGTTTCCGAATTCATGGGACGGCCGTAGTAGTCGTACAGTCGGTGCTCGAACTCGCGACTGATCGGCGTGTCCGGGTTCCACTCGGGACTGTTTTGCACGACATCGCGGGAGAGATCGATATGCATAGTCCGGTCACCCCAACTGACGCTGTCTGCCCATTGCGGAGCGACCAGCACCTTCTTGCCGAACCACCACGCGCTCGTGTCGATCACGAGGAAGCGAACCGCCCAGCTCTCGTCGTCCAGAATGAAATCGTCGACGTGCCCGAGTGCGCTGTCGCTTCCGTGAACCTCATAGCCTCGGAGCTCGCCCGCGCTCCGCAGATGCGCGTCGCCGGTCGAGTCAGTTTCCGATGCGGGCGTCACATCGTAGGGCATGCTGCCGGCCAATAGCGAGGGGAAAAGTCCCATGCCCCACACGCGCATTTGGCCCCAGTAGTTGGGATACCCGTAAAAGCCGAGGTATTCGCGCTCATGTTGACGAGACACAGGCTTGTCGGTGTCGATGTTCGGACTATTCCGGATCTGGTCGAGTGTCAACGCCAAATGGAAGGATCGAGTGGCCCAATCAACGCGACCGAATGAGATCGGAGAGATGAGCACGCGACGTCGATCGAGAAAACCTCCCGATTCGACGACCAGATAGCGAACGGCCCAGTGTTCGTCATCGAGCAGAAAGTCATCGACGTGACCGATGTCGCCGTCGGTCGCGCTGACCGAGTACTTGTCGAGGTCTCTCAGGCTTCGCAACATGGTCGTGTCTCCGCGCTCAGTTGACTGCATTGCACCGACGGTGCGCAGCCAGCACGTGCACGAACGGTGCCGCGTGTACAGCGCGCCGAAGACGATTACTTGGCGGCTGGCGACGCGGAAGGCGTGTGCTGCACACCAGTCCGCCCCGCGAGATTCTCCGTCAGCACGAAGACAATCATCGCCAGCAGCATGACCACGCCGACAGTGCGGACGCGCCAGTCTCGATGCGCGCGCTTCCAGTACGGGCCTTCTGTTGCGCCACTCATAGCATCGCCCCATTGCGTGCGTGGTAGTGCTCGAACCCTCTAACGCATCGCTGCATTGCGGTTTTTTCAGCTCTGCGGCCGACAAATTTCGAACGACGCCTGTCCGATAGAGTGTGCACAATCCGTGCCCTCTCTGCACCCGCCGTGATAAGACGACGCTGTGGTGCTCTTCCCCAGCAGTGCGCATTTCGGTGACAAACCGACCGCGCATGATAAATGCGGAGTAGTGTCAGCACGAAGCGCGGATCATCTGCTGGCGTACGCCGGAGTTGTCGATGTCGATCTCGTGGTTGCGACTATGGCTCGTGTTCATGTTGGGAGTGCCTGTCTCGTTTTATGGATACGGCGTGAGCGTCCACCCCCGCTTCCGGCATCGCTGAGTGGAGCCAGCCGCCGCTGCAAATCGACGCACCGACTTCGCACGGTCGGACACCGAAGCGTTCAGGGCACCGTCGCGCACGTTGACGCCAGCGCTGCTGCAGCGCATGAACGCGTACTGGCGCGCCGCCAACTACCTCTCGGTTGGCCAGATCTACCTCTACGACAATCCGCTGCTGCGAGAGCCGCTCTCGCTGGCACACGTGAAGCCGCTGGTTGTCGGGCATTGGGGCACGACGCCGGGGCAGAACTTCATCTACGTGCACCTCAATCGCGTCATCAAGAAGTACGACCTCGACATGTTCTACGTCGCTGGCCCCGGGCATGGCGGTCCAGCGATTGTCGGCAACGTCTATCTCGAGGGCACGTGGAGTGAGGTGTATCCGGGAGTCACGCGCGACGAAGCAGGACTGAAGAAACTCTTCAAGCAGTTCTCCTTTCCCGGCGGGATATCCAGTCACGTGGCTCCGACCACGCCCGGATCAATCCACGAAGGCGGAGAGCTCGGGTATTCGCTGAGCCACGCCTTTGGCGCGGCATTCGACAATCCGGAATTGATCGTCGCCTGCGTGGTCGGCGACGGAGAGTGGGAGACAGGACCGCTGGCGACCGCCTGGCACTCCAACAAGCTGCTCGATCCGGAGACCGACGGCGCGGTGCTGCCGATCCTGCACCTGAACGGCTTCAAGATCAGCAACCCGAGCATTCCGGCGCGCATCGAGCATGAGGAGCTGGAGCAGTTCTTCCGCGGCTGCGGCTGGAATCCCTGGTTCGTAGAGGGCGACGATCCGGAGACGATGCACGAGTTGATGGCCACGGCCATGGACCAGGTCATCGAAGAAATTCACGCCATCCGGGAGCGCGCCCGCCGCGGCAACGATCTCACTCGGCCGAGGTGGCCCATGATCGTGCTCAAGTCGCCAAAAGGCTGGACTGGGCCGAAGGTCGTGGATGGACTGCAAATCGAGGGCACGTTCCGCGCGCACCAAGTCCCACTACTCGTGGATGCCGATCACCCCGATCACTTGGCGATGCTCGAACGGTGGATGAAGAGCTATCGGCCGGAAGAACTGTTCGACGAGAGCGGTCGCCTGATGCCGGAACTGGCCGAGCTCGCGCCTGAGGGTGCGCGGCGCATGGGCGCGAATCTCCATACGAATGGCGGCCTGCTGCTCCGCGACCTGCAGATGCCGGACTTTCGCACGCACGCCGTCACGATCCCCGCGCCCGGCGCGGTCAGCGCGCAGGATACGATGGTGTTGGGGAAATTCCTGCGTGACATCGTCGCGTTGAATGCGGAGCATCGCAACTTTCGCGTCTTCGGTCCTGACGAAACCGTCTCCAATCTGCTCGGTGCAGTCTTCGAAACGACCAACCGACAGTGGGATGCGCGAACCGCTCCCAACGACGAATTCCTCGCGCCGGACGGACGGGTGCTCGACTCGATGCTGAGCGAGCACCAGTGCGAAGGATGGCTGGAGGGCTACCTGCTCACCGGGCGCCACGGAATTTTCAATTGCTATGAAGCGTTCGTACGCATCGTCGATTCGATGTTCAGCCAGCACGCGAAGTGGCTGAAGGTGACGCGCGAACTGCCGTGGCGTCGGCCCATCGCGTCGCTCAACTACCTGCTCGCTTCGCACGTCTGGCAGCAGGATCACAACGGCTTCACGCACCAGGATCCGGGCTTTCTCGATCACGTCATCAACAAAAAGGCCGACATCGTCCGCGTGTATCTCCCGCCCGATGCCAACTGCCTGCTGTCGGTCGCCGATCACTGCCTGCGCAGTCGGCACTACGTAAACGTCATCGTGGCGGGCAAACACGCGTTGCCGCAGTGGCTCACGATGGAGGCCGCGGTCGTACACTGCACCGAAGGCATCGGCATCTGGGCGTGGGCCAGCAACGATCAGGGCGGCGAGCCGGATGTCGTCATGGCCTGCTGCGGCGACACACCGACGCTCGAGATTCTCGCCGCCGTGTCGATCCTTCGCGAGCATCTCCCCGACCTGAAAATCCGCGTCGTCAATGTAGTCGACTTGATGCGACTGCAGCCCAAGTCGGAGCACCCGCATGGGCTCAGTGATACCGACTACGACTCGCTCTTCACGACCGACAAGCATGTCGTCTTCGGGTTCCACGGATACCCGTGGCTGGTGCACCGACTCACCTACCGCCGCATCAATCACAAGATGCATGTGCGTGGATACAAGGAAGAGGGCACCATCACCACGGCCTTCGACATGCGCGTGCAGAACGACTTGGACCGCTTTCACCTGGTGCAGGACGTTGTCGACCGATTGCCGCATCTCGGCGGCCCCGGCGCATACCTCAAACAGTTGATGGCCGACAAGCTTATCGCCCACAAGCAATACATCGATCAGCACGGCATGGACATGCCGGAGATTCGAGACTGGAAGTGGGGCGCGTGATGAATGAGGGTGTAGTTGTCTCGGTGCGCGGCAGCGTCGTTGAGATGCGGTTCGATCGCCAGCTTCCGCCGATCCATACGCTGCTGCGCACCGGTGCCAAGCGCGACATCGTCATTGAAGTGCTGGCGCAGCCCGACGCGCACTCGGTCCGGGGCATTGCGTTGACGCCCACACAGGGTCTCGCACGCGGCATGACGGTGGACGACTCAGGCGGCCCACTCAAGGCACCCGTGGGCAAAAACATACTCTCGCGGATGTTCGACGTATTCGGTGCTCCGATCGATCGCGGAGCGGCGTTGACCGATGTCGAATGGCGTTCTGTTCACCGCGAGCCACCGCCGTTGTCTGCGCGTGCAACCACGTCCGAAGTGTTCGAGACGGGCATCAAAGTCATCGATGTACTTGCACCACTCGAGCGCGGTGGCAAAGGTGGACTCTTCGGTGGCGCAGGCGTCGGCAAGACGGTGCTCCTGACCGAGATGATCCACAACATGATCGGGCATCAAAAGGGCGTCAGCATCTTCTGCGGCATTGGAGAGCGATGCCGCGAAGGTGAGGAGCTCCATCAGGCCATGCAGGACGCCGGCGTGTTGCCGCGCATGGTGATGATTTTCGGCCAGATGAACGAGCCGCCCGGCAGCAGGTTCCGCGTCGGCCTCGCCGCCCTGACGATGGCGGAGTACTTCCGGGACGACGAACGACTCGATGTCCTGCTATTGGTCGACAACATCTTCCGCTTCATCCAGGCCGGCATGGAGGTGTCCGGGCTGATGGGCCAGATGCCGTCGCGACTTGGCTACCAGCCGACGATGGGCACGGAGCTCTCGGCGCTTGAGGAGCGGATCGCTCACACGAAGACGGGGGCCATTACCTCGATCCAGGCCGTGTACGTCCCGGCGGACGACTTTACCGACCCCGCAGCTGTCCATGCCTTCTCCCATCTCTCCGCGTCGATCGTGCTGTCGCGCAAGCGCGCTGGCGAAGGGCTGTATCCCGCGATCGACCCGCTGCAGTCGAGCTCCAAGATGGCGACACCGGCGATCGTCGGCCAACGGCACTACGACTTGGCGCAGGAGATCCGGCGCACGCTCGCCAAGTACGCGGAACTCAAGGACGTAATCGCGATGCTCGGTCTCGAGCAGTTGGCACCAGACGACCGGAAGATCGTCGTCCGAGCCCGACGCCTGGAACGCTTTCTAACCCAGCCCTTCTTCACGACCGAGCAGTTCACGGGCCTCAAAGGCAAACTCGTCAGCCTCAAGGACGCGCTGGACGGTTGCGAGCGAATACTGGGCGACGAATTCAAGGACTATCCGGAACGTGCGCTGTACATGATCGGCGCCATCGACGAAGCGAAGAAGCCGGCACCGTCCGCGGCCGCGGCATGACACCGGCGCTCATGCACCTCAAAGTACTGCTCCCGTTTCAAGTCTTCGCCGACCGAGCCGATGTCTCCCGCATCGTCGCCGAAACCAGCGAAGGATCGTTTGGGCTACTGCCGCACCGGCTCGACTGCGTGGCAGCGTTGGCTCCGGGCCTCCTGACATACGAAACGGCGGCGGGCGAAGCGTTCATCGCGGTCGACGAAGGCGTACTGGTCAAAACGGGACCCAACGTCCTCGTGTCGGTGCGACGCGCACTCGGCGGAACCGACCTCGCCCAGCTGCATGACGCAGTCAAGCGCGACTACATGACTCTGGACACGAGCGAGCAGGACATGCGCGCCGTCATGACGAAGCTGGAGGCAGGATTCCTGCGCCGCTTGGCGAGTCTGTCGACATGACGGACAACCCCACCGACGCGGAGCGCACGGACGCGTCGGCGTTCGCGGAAGCCATCGGGAAGAAAGTGGCGCGCAAGCGGAACGCGCGACGGCATCCCGCGCCGACTGCTTGGCTCGGCCTCGGCATGATGGGACTCATCGGGTGGTCGGTGGTCGTGCCGACACTCCTCGGCGCCGCACTCGGCATCTGGTTGGACAAGCGCCATGCCGGCACGCATTCGTGGACACTCGCACTCCTGATGGCGGGCCTCGCCCTCGGCTGCCTCAATGCATGGCGTTGGGTGGCGAACGAAGACGCCGACATGCACGACCGACCGGAGAGTGGCGGTGCGTGACCTGTTCGCCTTCGCCGGCGCGGGCACCGTGGGCGTGGGGCTGGGCGCTGTCTTCTTCGGCGGCCTGTGGTTCACGGTGCGAGAGGCGGTCTCGTCCCGGCTGGCGCCGCTCTGGTTCGCAGGCAGCCTGCTCGTGCGCGCGGGCGTCGTCGTGAGCGGTCTGTACTTCGTGTCGCGTGGTGACTGGAGGCGCCTGGTGGTGTGCCTACTGGGTTTCTTCGCGGCGCGGTTGGCAGTGACACGGCTCGTGCTCTCCTCAGTTACACCCGATCGCACCGCCGTGCACGGAGCGCACCATGCACCTTAGCCCGGATCAGCTGGTCTTCTGGCAACACGGGTTCTTCAAGCTCAACGCCACGATCGTGTTCACGTGGGCGCTGATGCTGGTGCTCGCAGTCGGCTCGATGCTCATCACGCGCCGCCTATCCCACGGCCTGGAACGAACGCGCTGGCAGAACCTCCTCGAAATCGTCGTAACCAGCATCACCACGCAGATCGCAGAAGTCGGTTTGAAGGATCCCAAGCCGTATCTCGCCTTCCTCGGCACGCTCTTCATCTTCGTCGCTTCGGCCAGCATTGCCACGGTTCTTCCCGGATACGAGCCGCCGACGGCATCGCTATCGACCACCGTCGCGCTGGCGCTGAGCGTGTTCGTGGCCGTTCCACTGTTCGGCATCGAAGCCGACGGGCTGCGCGGTTACCTGGGGTCGTACATGCGCCCCACGCCGCTCATGCTGCCATTCAACATCATCAGCGAGCTGTCGCGCACGCTGGCGCTCGCCGTTCGCCTCTTCGGCAACATGATGAGCGGGGCCATGATCATCGGCATTCTGCTCACGATCACGCCCTTCGTTTTTCCCATCGTCATGACCGCGCTCGGCCTGCTCACTGGCATGGTCCAGGCCTACATCTTCAGCATTTTGGCCGCGGTGTACATCGCCGCCGCCACGCGCGCACGGCGGCCGAAAGCGGCGGGCGACGCCACGTAATGCACGTTTTCACGCACCCCCAGGACACACCATGGACAGCCTCACGCTCGTTGCGATCACATCGATCATTGTGGCCGGTCTCACCACGGCCATCGGCTGCATGATGCCCGCGTTAAGCGAAGGAAAGTCGGTCGCAAGCGCGCTCACCGCGCTCGCCCAGCAGCCCGACGCCTCGGCCACGATCACGCGAACCCTGTTCGTTGGCCTCGCCATGATCGAATCGACAGCCATCTACTGCTTTGTCGTCTCGATGATCCTGCTTTTCGCCAATCCATTCTGGAACCACGGCATCGCCGCCATCGCGGGCAAGTAACCGTGCTCATCGACTGGTTCACCGTCGGCGCGCAGGCACTCAACTTCCTGATCCTCGTCTGGTTGCTGAAGCGCTTCCTGTACAAACCCATCCTCGCCGCCATCGACGCGCGAGAGCAAAAGATTGCCGCCGAGCTGGCGGATGCCACGGCGAAACAGACCGAGGCCAGTAAGGAACGAGACGCATTTCAGCACAAGAACGAGGAGTTCGACCAACAGCGCGCGGCGCTGCTGGCCAAGGCAACCGACGAGGCCCACGCTGAACGCGAGCGGTTGCTGGACGAGGCCCGGAAAGCCGCGGACGCGCTACGCGAAAAAGATCTCGACGCGATGCGAAGTGAGGCCGAGTCGCTTCGTCAGGCGATCAGCCAGCGAACGCAGCAGGAAGTGTTCGCCATTGCGCGCAAGACGTTGGCTGACCTCGCGACTGTCAGTCTGGAAGAGCGTCTGGGCGAGGTGTTCACTCGTCGCTTGCGAAAGATGGACGAAGCACCGAAAGCCAGTCTCGGGGCCGCGCTCAAGACCGCCGCTTCGCCTGCGATCGTACGGAGCGCATTCGAACTTCCGCCAGCGCAGCGTACCGCGATCGAGAATGCGATCAACGAAACGTTCTCCGTCGACTCGCACCCGCAGTTCGAGACGTCGCCGGAGCTGGTGAGCGGCATCGAGTTGACGACGAACGGGCAGAAGGTGGCGTGGAGTATTGCTGACTACCTGACGTCGGTCGAGAAGAGCGTCGACGAGCTCCTCGCCGCGAAAGGCAAAGCGTGAGCATCGCGCCCGGCAGCCTGGAGGGCGTGTTCGATCGAACGTTCGCGGACATTCGCGAGGCGCAGGCTGCCTACACGCCCCACCTCGCCGGACAGGAAATCGGCGTGATCATGAGTGTCTCCACCGGCATCGCCAGAATCGCCGGTCTGCCGAGTGTGGGATCGGACGAGCTGGTCGCCTTTCCCGGCGGGGTGTTCGGCATCGCGTTCAACGTCGACGAGCACGAGGTCGGCGTCGTTCTACTGGGCGACTATTCGCATCTGCATGCCGGCGACGAGGTCGAACGAACGGGTCGCGTGCTCGACGTGGCGGTGGGCGATGCGTTGCTCGGACGCGTGATCGATCCGCTCGGCAAGCCGCTCGACGATAAAGGGCCGGTGCATGCGACCGAGCGGCTGCCCATTGAACGTCCGGCGCGGCCCATCATGGATCGCGCGCCCGTCACAGTGCCGCTCGAGTCCGGCCTCAAGGTCGTCGATGCGCTGATTCCCATCGGCCGCGGCCAGCGCGAGCTGATTCTCGGCGACCGGCAAACAGGCAAGAGTGCCGTGGCGATCGACACGATCCTCAATCAGCGCGGGCAGAACGTCGTGTGCGTCTACTGCGCGATCGGCCAGCGTGCGTCGGCGGTGGCCAAGGTCGTCGCCAGCCTCGGCGAACAGGGCGGGATGGCCTACACCGTGGTGGTCGTGGTCGCAGGCAATGATCCGCCGGGCTTGGCCTACATCGCGCCATACGCGGCTACCAGCATCGCGGAGCATTTCATGGAAGCTGGCCGCGATGTGCTCATCGTGTACGACGATCTCACGCATCACGCCCGCGCCTATCGCGAGCTCTCGCTATTGCTCCGCCGACCACCAGGTCGCGAAGCGTTTCCGGGCGACATTTTCTACATCCACTCGCGGATGCTCGAGCGCGCGACGCACTTGCGCCAGGAGCTGGGCGGCGGATCGCTGACGGCGCTTCCCATCATCGAGACGGAGGCGGAGGACATCTCGGCCTACATTCCGACGAACCTGATCTCGATTACCGATGGGCAGATCTATCTGTCGCCCACGTTGTTCGAGCTCGGCGTACTGCCGGCCGTCGATGTCGCCAAGTCTGTTTCGCGCGTGGGGGGCAAGGCGCAACGCGGCGCGTATCGCGCGGTCGCGGGCGACCTCAAACTCGCGTACGCCCAGTTCGAGGAGCTCGAAACGTTCGCCCGGTTCGGCGCACGCGTCGACGACGATACCCGTGCGATCATCGCGCATGGAGAGCGAATTCGCGCCTGCCTGAAGCAGCCGGCGCTCGCACCCGTTTCCATGCCGGCGCAGATCGCCATTCTGCTCGCGTTGACGGCAAAGCTTTTCGACACCGTGCCGCTGGCGCAGATGAGAGAGGCGGAAGGGGCGGTCGCGCAGGCGGCAGCTAACATCCCCGCCGACGTTTCGGCGCGCCTCGTCACCGCCGACACACTCAGCGACGCGGATCGCGCCACGATCACCGACTGCGCACGTCACGCGTTGTTGCCGTTCCAGCCGAAGCCGGTTGACGCTCTCGTTGACACCGCCGTGGAGACTCCGGCGCAGACTCCCGCCACGGAGGCCGCGTCGTCATGAGCGAGTCAACGGCCAGTCTTCGCCGCAAGATCGGTCGCGCCGGAGATCTTCAATCCGTGGTGCGTGCGATGAAGGCCGTGGCCGCCAGCAGTGTTGGGCAATACGAACGGTCGGTCGCCGCGCTGGCTGAGTATGCGCGGACCGTTGAAATGGGCTTAGGCGCTTGCTTTCGCGCCCGCGCGATGGCGGGAGGCGTCAGTCTTCGGACAGACCGGGGCGGAGAGCACTCGATTGGCGCGGTGGTGTTCGGGTCGGACCAGGGGCTGGTCGGCCAGTTCAACGATGTCGTAGCCGACTACGCCGTCAACGCGCTCGCGAAGCTGTCCGGGCCGCTGCAGGTATGGGCTGTTGGCGACCGGGTACACGCCCGCCTGACCGATAGCGGACTGCCGCTCGTGGGACTGTTCACGGTGCCCGGTGAAGTCGCCGCGATTACCGCCCTCGTCGGGCAGATCTTGGCCGAGACCGAGACGCGTCATGACATTCAGGAACTGTATCTGGTGTATAACCGGCGCTCGTCGGGGCCCTCGTACGAACCAGTCAGCGAGCGGCTGTTGCCGCTCGACGAACGCTGGAGCCGCGACATCCGTCAACGTCCGTGGCCGACGAAACAAGTGCCTGAGGTCATGGGCGCCGACACATCGACGCTGCGTGCGCTCGTTCGCGAGTATCTATTCGTCTCGCTCTTCGGCGCGTGCGCCCAGTCGCTCGCGAGCGAGAACGCGAGTCGTTTGGCTGCCATGACGCGGGCCGACAAAAATATCGAGGATTTGCTCAAGATGCTGCACGACACATTTCATCGCCTGCGCCAGAGCGGGATCGACCAGGAATTGTTCGACGTGGTCTCCGGCTTCGAAGCGCTTGGTGGAACGCGAGGAGCGCAAACATGAGCACCATCGACTCCGACGATTTCCGGGTCAAGCCTCGAGCGAAGGTCAAGCTCGACAAGTGGCCGACCAGCGTGAAGCCTTTCTGCAAATCGAAGGAAGACTACGACCAGCTTCTCGCGGCTAATGTTGGCCGGTTGAGCGATCTGCAACGCCTGCACTACGCGTCCAATCGCCACGCATTGCTGCTCGTCTTCCAGGGAATGGACGCTGCCGGGAAGGACGGCGCCATTCGCCACGTTCTGTCGGGCGTCAATCCCCAAGGCTGCGAGGTGTTCTCGTTCAAACAGCCAAGCGCCGAGGAGTTGGAACACGACTTTCTCTGGCGAACGACGCGCCGACTTCCGGAACGCGGACGGATCGGGATTTTCAATCGGTCCTATTACGAAGAAGTGCTCGTCGTGCGTGTCCATCCAGAGTTGCTGCAGGACGAGCGGCTTCCTGATAAAAAACATGACGCCAAGCATCTCTGGAAAGACCGGTATCGTTCCATCGTCGACCTGGAGAAGCACCTCCATCGCAACGGAACCCGCATCGTCAAGATTTTTCTCCATCTGTCGCTGGAGGAGCAACGTCGGCGTTTTCTCGAGCGACTGGACGAGCCGGACAAGAATTGGAAATTCAGTCTCGCGGACATCCACGAACGTGCGCATTGGGATGAGTACATGACGGCGTACCAGGAGTGCCTGCAGGCGACGAGCACTCGTCATGCTCCGTGGTACGCAGTGCCCGCCGACGACAAAGACAACGCCCGATTGATCGTATCGCAGATCGTTCTCGATGCGCTCGGCGGGCTGAAGATGAGCTACCCGAAGCCAACGGCCGAGCGCCAGCGGGACTTGGCGGCGGCTCGCACTGAGCTGGCCGAGTAGCGTCGCATGAACGAAGACGAGCTGCGAGCGACCGCCAAGGCGATGGTCGCCGCTGACAAGGGCCTGCTCGCGATGGACGAGAGTACGGGAACTGCCAACATGCGCTTTGCCGAAGTGGGCATTCCGCAGACCGAGGAAGCCCGTCGCGCCTATCGGGAAATGCTCGTGACCACGCCCGATCTGGGGACGTGTATCAGCGCGGCGATCTTGTTTGACGAAACGGTTCGCCAGAAGACCACCGACGGCACGCCGTTCCTCACGGTGCTCGCCAACGGTGGGATCATACCCGGTATCAAGGTGGATCTTGGCGCCAAGCCCCTAGCCGGTCACCCCGAGGAACGCATCACCGAAGGGTTGGACGGGTTGCGCGCCCGCCTTCTCGTTTATCGGCAGTTGGGGCTGCGCTTCGCCAAATGGCGTGCCGTTCTGTCTATCGGCGACGCGATGCCAAGCCGCGGCTGCATCGACGCCAACGCGCACGCGCTGGCGCGCTACGCTGCCCTGTGTCAGGAGTGCGGACTTGTCCCCATTGTCGAGCCCGAGGTGCTCGCGACGGGCGACGACACGCTCGAGCAATGCCGTCTGGTCACGGAGGATGTGCTGCGATGTGTGTTCGCCCAACTCGCCATTCAAAAGGTGGTGCTTGAGGCGATGATCCTTAAGCCCAACATGGTGCTCCCCGGACTGACATGTCCGACGCAGGAGAGTGTGGACGAGGTGGCCGACGCCACCGTACGCTGCCTGATGCGAGTCGTGCCCGCGGCCGTTCCCGGCATTGCGTTTCTATCGGGCGGCCAATCCGGCGCACTGGCCTCCGCCCGTTTGAACGCCATGCACTTCAGATTCACGCAATCGACGTCCGCGTTGCCGTGGGCGCTCACGTTCTCATTTGGCCGCGCGCTGCAGCAGCCGGCACTCGGCATTTGGGCCTCCGCCCCCGCGCACAACGCCCCCGCGCACAACGCACCTGCGCAGCGAGCGTTGCTGCATCGAGCGCGGTGCAATCGCGCGGCGCTCCGCGGTGAATACGACGACGCAATGGAAACCGATCCGAACGCCGCAACGAAGGCTAGCGAGTGAGGGTCGACGAGCCCCGCCTGTTGCAGCTGTATCTCGTTCGACACGGCCAGACTGCATGGTCGCTGTCCGGCCAGCACACCGGGCGCACGGACATTCCCATGACCACGCGCGGTGAGGACGAGGCACGCGCACTCGCACCGCTTCTTCGAGCGCTCACGTTTACCCGCGTGCTGACCAGCCCACGGCAACGCGCGTGGCGCACGTGTGAGCTGGTCGGATTGGGAACCGAAGCCGAGATCGACTCCGATCTTTCGGAATGGGACTACGGCGCGTACGAAGGGCGCCGAACGGTAGACATTCGCGCGGAGCGCCCGGACTGGAACGTGTTTCGGGACGGCTGTCCGGGCGGTGAGACGCCCGCACAGGTTTCCGAGCGCGCCGATCGGCTCATCGCACGCGTGAGCGCCCTGAACGGCAACGTTGCACTCTTTTCGCACGGCCAGTTTGGGTGTGTCTTGGCCGCGCGATGGATCGGCCTGCCCGTGATCGAGGCGCAACATTTCGCCCTCGAAGCGGGATCGCTTGGAAGACTCGGCCACGAACCGCATCACCCCACGGTGAGGGTGATCGGGCTGTGGAATTCGAAGCCGCCCGTGAAAACTTCGGGCGCGGGCTCGCCGTGAGACCGTTGGTCGCTGAAAACGGAAAGCGGACTTCGAACCGCGACGCTCGCTGTGTTTTCCGGCGCGAAGCTCTCGCATTCCAGTACGATATTTGCAGTCAAATTCTTGACGGTGCGACTCCGACGTGATGTCCCGTCCGAATGGCGGGAGAGTCAGAGCTCCTCACTCATCGGTGGCGCCATCAAGCAAACGTGGTCTTTCCTAAAACCTCGCAAACCACCGTTGAGTGTTCTCGAAATTGAGATCTGGTGAACGCAACCTGAGCTTTCTTGATGGCGGCGGCGCGATGGGCGAGCGTATCCGGGCGTATGGTTGGACGGATACCGCCCTCGGCGATCCCAACAGCTGGTGCCAGGGACTACGCACCGCCGTTCGCGTGTTATTGACCACGCAGCATCCCATCTTCGTCTTCTGGGGTGAGGACCACATCTGCCTCTACAACGATGCCTTCGCCCGCTCACTCGGCCCCGAAAAGCATCCGTCCATTCTAGGCGCTCCTGGTCGGCAGTCGTGGGACGAGATATGGCCGATCATTGGGCCCCAGATCGAGCAGGTGATGAGGGGCGACGGTGCGACATGGCATGAGAATCAAATGGTGCCGATTCTTCGCCACGGTGCGCTGCAGGAGGTGTATTGGACGTACAGCTACAGCCCGATCGATGAGCCGGACTCTGCGCACGGCGTTGGTGGAGTGCTCGTCATCTGCACTGAAACGACCGAGCACGTTCTCGGGAAGCGAGCGCTTGCCGCCGATCGCGAACGCTTCGTACGGCTCTTCGATCAAGCACCAACCTTCCTGGCAGTGCTCGAAGGGCCTGAGCATGTAGTGCAACTGGCGAATCCTGGGTACATGGAGCTGATCGGCCATCGGTCGGTCGTAGGCCGAAGCGTTGCCGATGCGCTTCCCGACGCCGTGGCGCAGGGATATGTCGACATCTTGGACGACGTGTATCGAAGCGGGAAATCCTATTCAGCGGTTGGCGCCCGTTACGACATGCAGGCCGAGCCCGACGGACCGATTGAGGACTCATTCAGGAACGACTCTCGACGCTAAACCATCAACTGCTCGAGCAGGATAGGCGCAAGGACGACTTCATCGCGATGTTGTCGCACGAACTCCGAAGTCCGATCGCGCCGATTCGCGATGCGGCCACAATCATGGCGTTGCCGAACGTTGCGCCGACGACGGTGCAGCACGCGCAGCGGATCATCGCGCGTCAAACAACACAGCTCGCCCTCTTGCTCGACGATTTGCTCGACATAGCCCGCATTACGCAGGGGAAATTGCACCTCAAGATGCAGTCGGTTGCGCTCCTCGACGTGGTTGACGCCGCCGTCGAAGCCATTCGCCCGCACCTCGATGCCAAGAAGCATCTGCTTTCGATACACGTGCCATCTGAGCAAGTCTTGCTCGATGCTGATCCACTGCGACTGTCGCAGATTCTATCAAACGTGTTGATGAACGCGGTGCAGTACACTGACCCCAACGGTCGTATCGCGCTGACTGGCGCGGTGAATGGCGGCACACTGTCGCTGTCTGTCTCGGATACTGGCATTGGAATCGCGCCGGAGTCCATGAGCGGAATTTTCGCAATGTTCTCGCAGATCGAAGACAAGCCGAGGACATCCAGTGCTGGACTTGGCATCGGCCTGGCGCTCGTCAAGCACCTCGTTGAATTGCATGGCGGGACCGTGGAGGCGCGTAGCGGCGGCCTTGGACAGGGCAGTGAGTTCATCATTCGCTTGCCGATCGCCTCGCCGCATCAGTCCTCGCCGCCATCCGCATTAGCGTCAACGCGTCTCGCTCCACCGCGACGGCGGATCCTTATCGCCGATGACAATCGCGACGCGGCGGACAGCCTGGCCGTGCTGCTCGAACTCGCCGGCCACGATGTTCGTGTTGCCCACTCGGGGCGGTCAGCGCTCTCGCTCGCGCATACCTTTTGCCCAGATGCCGCGATTCTCGACATCGGCATGCCCGACATGAACGGGTACGACGTTGCCCACTCGCTGCGACGAGAGCCATGGGGCATGCGCATACAGCTCATCGCATTGACGGGGTGGGGGCAGGACGCTGATCGAGAACGCGCGATGGAGGCAGGATTTGATCATCACGTCATCAAACCGACCCATCCCGATCGCCTGCTGGATCTCATCGTCAACAGGGCTGCAGGACCGGCCTAGGGTCTGCTATGCCGTGGCTCGAACTGCCCGCTGCGCTATTGCGGTTGCCCGCTTGCGATCAGCAGCTCCGAAAGCGTCTCGTGGTCGATCGGCTTCACGATGTGCGCATCGAATCCCGCCTCCTCGGATAGTAGGCGGTCTTCCGGCCGTCCCCACCCGCTCAGCGCCACCATCACGACCTGCTGCCCCCACTCACTCTGTCGAATCTGTCGAGCGGTCGCCAAGCCGTTCAGTCGTGGCATACCAATGTCGAGCAAAATGAGCTCTGGTCGGAATACTTCGGCGGCGTCGACGGCCTCGCGCCCATCGTAGGCGGCCCGCGCGTCGTGACCGATGAGCCCGAGATGCATGACGAGTGAGTTGGCCGCATCCTCGTTATCGTCGACGACCAGCACGCGCCTGCCCGTGGGCATGACGCGTGCCGGGATGTCCTGAACCGGCAGCTCGTCCGGCTTCACTGCAGCGAACACCGGAAGTCGCACGGAAAACACGCTCCCCTCGCCCGGCCCTGCGCTATTCGCGATCACGGTCCCCTGATGCAGCTCCACCAATCGCTGCACGAGACAAAGCCCGATGCCGAGGCCGCCGCGCGACCATTCGAGCGTGTGATCCACCTGCCTGAACATTTCGAACACACTCAAGAGCATGTGCGAGGGAATGCCGATCCCACTGTCTTGCACGCTGACGATCACATCGTCGGCCTCTCGCTCTGCGCGCAGCTCGATCCGCCCACCCGGTTCGGTAAATTTGGCCGCGTTGTTGAGCAGGTTTCCGAACACCTGGACCAGCCGCACGGCATCCGCGTTCAGATAAATCGGCTGGTCCGGCAGCAGCACGCTCAGTCGGTGGCGCGCACGTTCGATCGCTGGTCGACTTGTTTCGATTGCCTGCTGAATGACGGTGTCCAGTCTGATTGTTTCGCAGCGTAGTTCGATCGTGCCGCGGCTGATCCGGCTCACATCGAGCAGCTCGTCCACGAGACGAATCATCTGCGCGGTTTGGCGGTCGATGATCGCTGATGCAAACCCGACGCTCTCGGGCGTGCCGTTCGTGACCTGCAGGATTTGCAGCGCATTCCGAATTGGCGCGAGCGGATTCCGCAATTCATGCGCGAGCATCGCAAGGAATTCGTCCTTTCGAAGATCTGCGTCAGCCAGTGCATCGGAGGCGCGCGCCACATCGTTGGCCGCTTGCTTCTGCGTATGGATGTCCGTGCTCGACCCGACCCACTCCACAATCGAATCATCGGCGTCCCGCATCGGCAGACACCGGCTGATGTGCCACCGGTATTCGCCGTCGGCACGCTGAAAGCGGTGCTCGATCTGAATGGGGGTTCCGCTGTCAAAGCCGTGTACCCATGCGGCAAGCGTATGCGTCAAATCGTCCGGATGGATCAAACCCTTGCGCGTCCAATCACGCACGTCGTCGCCGGTTAGTCCGCTGAACTCTGTCCACTGGGGATTCAAATACTGGATGCGACCATCCGGTGCGGCAGTCCAGATCTTTTGCGGCATCGAATCCATGACGAACAGCAGCTCCTGCTGCGTGCGTTCGCGCGCTTCCTCGGCTTTGAGTCGCTCGCTGATGTCGATGAATGACGCGATCGCGCCGACGATGTCGCCGCTCGCCGTTCGCTGTGCCGCCACGCTCAACGCGACGGACAACTTCGAGCCGTCCACGCGTGCGATCAAGACGTGCCGATTACGCAACGATTCACCCGTGCGCAGGGCGCCGAGCGTCGGGTTATCCGCGAACGGGATCGGCCGGCCGTCCGGCTCCCACCACGTCAACACATCCACAAGCCGATCCACGCCACGCACTGGCTGTGTCCCGAGCAACTCCACTGCGAGTGCGTTACAGGACTGCACGATCGAGTTGCAATCGAAGGTCAGCACGGCGATCGGCGCGGACTCGAACACGTTGCGATACCGCGCCTCGGAATCGGCGAGTCGCGTGCGGGCCTGCACTTCAGCGGCGATATCGCGGAAGTAACACACCACGCCGAAGCCACCCTCGGGCAGCGAGATACGGTTGATCTGCCAGTCGTAGTACTCCG
>JBKJTE010000400.1:0-3194 GCA_046590495.1 Gemmatimonas sp.
ATGCGCGTTGCACGACTCATGATCATGACTTGTTTCTTGGACGATTGATTGCGCGGGTCATCGCGGCGCTTTGCGTTTCGGAATGACGATCGGCTCGAACCACTTCGGAGAAATGACACGGCTTTTCGGCGAGGCCGCGGCGACTTCGCTGACGAAGCGCTTGTTGCTCGCGATCGCTGCCGGTGATGGTGTCGGATCGCCGTAACTGTCCGCGTGGGTGGGGATGACAATTGCCGGGGAGCCGAGCGCGCGCAGCAGGCGACCGGTGAAGTCGTAGATCTCACGGCGCTGGTCGTTCGCTCCGACCAGCGCGATGTCAGGACGAAGACCGGTCATTTCGCGTTCGATGTAGTTCATCGAACCCATGATCAACACTTCGTGGCCGGCCATACGCAGGATGTAGGCAAGGTTTCCGCCTTCGACGAAGTCGTTGATGTGCAGTGGAGCACGCAGCCCGCGCGGTGCATTGCCGGTAATGCCACGCGTGTTGTTGTAGTAGTGCTTCTGGTCGAGCGCGCTGTGAATGTTGGGAATCACTTTCAGCGAAAACGCGCCGAACTCGTAGTCCTCGCCGCCGATGACGGTGATCAGATTCTTGTCCGTCACTCCGTACGCGCGTGCGAGGTTCGCCGCCGTTTCGTGACCGATGATCGTCGCTCCGGTGCGCTGCGAGATGTATCCGGCATCGAGCGCATGATCGCTGTGACCGTGCGTGATGATGATGTAATCGGCCCGCTTCGCGTGCTGGTTGATGAACGCTGTATCCGGCGCGATGATCGGATTCGTGGCGCGGTCCGGCTGTGGGCGGCTCGGATCCCAGCGCGCAAACTGCGAGAGGAACGGGTCCACCAGCACGGTGGTCACGCCGTCGGTGATTTCCCAGCCGGCGTTTCCGAGATAGGTGAGCCGGATTTCGCCGGTCGCGGACGCACGTTTCACCGGCGCGGCGCTCGTGTCCTGAGCGGCGGCGTTCGCAGCCGCGAGGAGACACAGCGTCACGACGCGCGCGAGTGTTCGAATCATGAGGTCAGGGTCGTAGGTGAGGCCGGTGCGCGCCGCGCGGCGAGCTCCGCGCTCAGACGCAGCGCGGTGGGCGTGGTGGCGAGACCGCCGAGCGCCGTACAGCGATGCTCACGCGGCATGCGCTCGGCGACGCGGCGTGCGGCGTCAACGACTTCGTCGAAGGGAATCATGGCGTCGAAGCCGGCGAGTGCCATGTTCGCACACGACACCGCATTGCTGGCGGCGATGATATTCTTGCCGAGACACGGAATCTCAACGCGCGCCGCGACCGGATCGCAGATGAGACCGAGCATGCTCTGGAGTGCCATCGACGCGGCGCCAGTGGCTTGCGTGAGCGTACCACCGGCCAGCGTGACCAGCGCGGCGGCGGCCATCGCGGCGGCCGAACCTCCTTCGGCCTGACAGCCACCCACTTCGGCCGCGAACGTCCACGGGCCGGCGATGAATACGCCGATCAGTCCTGCCGCGAGCATGGCCCGCGCCATGTCCATTTCGTCCAGGTTCATCTCTTCGGCCACGGCGATGCACGATGCCGGGAGCGCGGCGCACGCGCCTGCCGTTGGCGCGGCGACGATCACGCCCATGGAGCTTTTCACTTCCATGAGCGCGGTGGTGTAGAGCACCGTGCGATTCAGTACGCCGGCGTTCAGCAGCGCACCGCGTTGCATCTTCTCCGCGAACATGCCCGACTGATGCCCGAGCAAACGATCCGAGTACGTGGTGCCGGCAACGCCGTGCGCGATGGAGCGGCGTAGAATGCGAACGATATCGACCATCATGGTGAGCACGGCTTCTTCGTTCAGTGCGCCGCGCACCATTTCGTAATGAACTGCCCACTTCCAGAGCGGAATACCGCGTCCGGCGTCAAAGGCGAGCAGCTCAGTGCAGCTATTGAACGGCAGCACTGCGTCAGGCTGCGTGAGAACCGGTAGCACCGGGTTGAGGACACGACCGCAGACCTCTACGCGCGCGCCGCCATCGAGTGACACCGATTGGCCGTCGATCTGCAGCACTTCGATCATGCCGCCACCTGTCGAGATGGCGATCATGGTGTGCGTTTCGCGTGCGTTGGAGAGCGTCAGCCGGTAGGTGTTGGGGTGCGGGTCATGACAGTCGATGTACCGGATGTCGACGACGGTGCCGGTCTCGCGCAGTGCACGCGCCGACTCCGGCAGTCGCTCGTCAGCCGCGTCCCAGCCGAGGAATCCGCCGAAGAGTCCCATGTCGGAGCCTTGGCTTTGATGCGTGTTGGGAAGCGAGCCGTTGACATCGAATTCGATGAGCGCGTGCGCGATGTCGGTGGCCATCAGGTCGCGCGCGAGCCGACCGATGCGCAGTGCGGCGGCGCAATGCGAGCTCGACGCGCCGCGCATCACGGGGCCGATCACATCGTTGAAAATGCTGACAGCCATGACGGTTACCGGTTCCGGTCGTTGGACTCGAAGCCTACGCGTTGGTTCACGGCGATGCGATCCGCCGCGCTCATCGTGCTCCAGCGTGCGATCTCATTCAGCGTGCGGCGACAGCCTGTACACAGTTGTTCGGCGCCGATGATGCACACCTTGACGCACGGGGACTGCGTGGTGGGGACGAACATTCTCACTTGCCCGGATGGTACGTGCGCGCGGTGTGGCCGACGAGTTGGTTCGGGTAGAAATAGACGTCGCGCAAGTTGCCCGTAGCATAGCGCGCGGCTTGATCGTTGAAATGCGTCGACCCGACGCGGCCGCTCTCACCTCCGGCGGTCACCGCCTTCGCGCGCACGCTGTCGCCGAACTCGACGACGGCCACAAAGCTGTTGCCGGCCACGCCGTAGCGCTTTTTGGTTTCCGGATAGTTCACCGCAGAGAACGACGCGAGCGAACCCCATTGCCCCGTAGTGAACGGCACCGCGAGGCTCGGCTGTGCATCGTCGAACCGATGCTTGATGTCATCGCTCAGGCGCTGAAAGCGATTCACGTCACCCCACGGCGTCTTCCACTGCCCGAACGCGGCCGTCAGCGAATCGGTCGCCGCCACGAAAGCATCGAGTTTGTCCGACGCGCTCGACTTCTCGCGCAGCGCCGCATACGACGCGAGATCTTCGTTGTCGGACGCGCCAAGCACGCTACGCCAGAGTGCTTCGCCCCAGTAGACGGCGAGCGTGTTCGGTACGGAGGTCGCGCTCCAGC
>JBKJTE010000139.1:0-14847 GCA_046590495.1 Gemmatimonas sp.
AGGAAACATTCTCGATCCGAAGTTTGCGTCGCTGGTCGGTCAGTATCCTGTTTCGCTTCGCTATGGCCTGACGCCGGGCGAACTGCTGCGCTTTCTCGTTGGCACAAAGTTGCTCGACGCAAAGGTGACCCTCATCCCGATGAAGAACTATCGTCGGTCCATGTGGTTTGACGAGACAAAGATTCCGCGGGTGAATCCGTCGCCCAATCTGCGCAACCTCAACGCCGAACTGCTCTATCCCGGCACGGTGTTCTTTGAAGGCACCAACGCCACGGAAGGGCGCGGCACTGACGATCCCTTCGCGATCATCGGCGCGGCGTATCTCACGGACAACGCGGCGATCGCCCGCGAGTTGAACGCGATGAAATTGCCCGGTGTGAAGTTTGATACCGCGACGCGTACCATCGAAGCCGGATACAAATTTGCGGGGCAGACGATCCCGATGATTCGCATTCGTGTCACCGATCGCAACAAGGTGCGCCCGGTGGAACTTGGTATTCGTATGCTGCGCGCGTTCTATGCACATCACCCGAACGAATTCAAATGGCGTGAACCGTCGGTGAACGCGGCAGGACGCACGCGTTCCATCGATCGCCTGGCTGGCACAGATCAACTGACCAAGGCGGTCGAGCAGAACACCGTCGATGCACTGATCAAGCAGTGGGATGCAGACGCGGTGAAGTTCTCAACGATGGTGAAGCCGTACCTGCTGTACAGATAACCGAGTCAAACAGTGCCCGCCGATGCGACACGCCCCGCATCGGCGTGGCGACTACCCCGGCTGATCAGGCATGCGCCGTCAGCTGCTCAACGTCGCGCTCTGGTATAGGCGACGCATCCGTCACCAGCCACGTCATGGCAACGATGGCGCGGACCGCCGGCGAATCGGGGGCGACGTCGATTGGCGCGCCTCCCTCGCGTTCGGCGTCGGCCAACGCACTGTCATAGGGAATCTCACCCACCAGTCGCATGCCGTGCGTGCGACAAAAGCCGGCGATCGCATTTCGATCGTTCTCGTCGCGCACCTTGTTTGAGACGACGACGACTTCCGCGATACCGAGTTCCGCCGCCAGCAGTGCAACGTTGCGCGCCGTCTCCATAGAGCGGTAGTAAGGCTCCAACACGGCGACGATGCGTGAAACGCTTCGTCCGGTGCCGCGGCTCAGATGCTCGAGCCCTGCTTCCATGTCGACGATCACATGGCGCGCGTCCTCCCGCGTAGCAACTTCGCCAAGGAAGCCGCGAACGGCCGCGTGCGCGCCGCACAGGCACCCCACGCCGGCGTGACCGACCTTCCCCATCACCATCAGCCGCACATTGTCCGGCCCCACAATGGCGTACTCGTTCACGACATCATCCGGATCGGCGACGAACACCTGTCGCGTTGTGCCATCGTCGTTGCTGCGGCGTTCCACCAAGGTGCGCGGAAGTCCGATGAGTGCCTGCGCGCGCTCACGCCCGATGCCGAGTACGGTGGCGAGATTCGGATTGGTATCGGCATCGATGGCCAGTACTTCGCGATCGCTTTCACGCGCAAGCGCGCGCGCGAGCGTACCGGCAACGGTAGTCTTTCCTGTCCCGCCTTTTCCCGCGATGGCGATACGCATCAGCAACTCCCGAATGAGAAACGGCAAACAGCGAGAAAATGCGGTGGTGTTGCGCATGCCCGATGCACGCGCGTGATGCTCAACTCAGTGCGCGTGCGGCCGCGTGGCGTTGTGCGAGCGCGCATGACATTCCGCCGCGCCACCGTCGCTGGTGTGACAGTCACAATCCGGATCGCTGCATTCACCATGCCCCTGGCTGAGCAGCGGAGCGAACTCGGCGGCGAATCGGCGCGCGGCTTCCTTACGCCCGCCATCGGTGAGACGATACTCGCCGCCACCGTCGTGGTCCAGCAAGACATCGCCACGTGCGATCAAACGCTCGAGTGTGCCACGCACCAGCGATTCCGACAACGACGCAAATCGGACGATGCCCTGCAGCGAGGCCACACCGCCGAACCCCTCGCCCTCAAACCAGTACAGCAGTTCGAGCATCTCGTCCTGACGCGCAATCTCCTGCCCGGCATCGTCGTCCTGCGGTGCATGCGACTCGTTCATATCAACGCCTCAATTTCCCGGATGGCATGGTCAACCGCTGCTGCGACAACCGGCGAGAGTTCCGTCGTCCACTCATCAGTCACCTCTGGCTCGCATCCGACCAGATAGATCTTTGGCGGCAATGGTCCGAGTGCTTGTGCCACCTCAAGTGCGCGCGATGGCACGGCGGTGTGCATATCAATCTCCTGCGTATGACGAACGCCATCAACCACGAGTGTGTACACCGATCCCGGCCGCCCGCCGCGCGTTGCTGCATCCACGATGATCAGACAGTCGAAGGGCGACTGCAACTCCTGCGCGAGTCGGATTCCCCCTGTGCCGACATCGAGCAGTTCGATCAAATCGGAGGCCCACCCGCGCTCGGCAAGTCGACGCAGCACCGCCACGCCAAATCCGTCGTCGCCACGCAACGCGTTGCCGAATCCTGCAATCAACGTGCGCGTCATGGTGTGCGATTCATGGAAACGGACTCATGAAAAGCGATCCATCGTGTGCATCTCAGCGTGCGTCTCACGCGTTCGTCGTGCTGACGACGATTTCGACCAACCCCTCGTGCACCCGTACCGGTAGCACCCGCAGATGCTCTTCCGGCGACGCGTCCGGTCGGTCGACACGACGCCCCGTGCGTACGTCATACACGCAGCCATGCCAACTGCAGCGCAGCTCGGTGCCCGCAAGCGTACTGTAGTCCAGCGGAAGGGGGCTCTCACCGCAGGCGTTACGCACGGCGAAAAACTCGTCGCCAACGTGTGCGAGCAACACGGGCGTTTCGTTCACCAGCACACCGCGAACGGTGCCCTCGGGCACCTCATCGGCACGGCACGCAGCCACATACACCGGTCGCATTGCACGACGCAATGATTCAACGGGGAGGAACACAGACTCCTCTGCGGCAACGCGCGCGCCCTTGCCGTCGTCGAGCTCCAGCTCCTGAAAGCCGAGCAATCCTGCGCGAAGCGCCTCTTCGATATCGCGGCGTGCGGCGTCGAGCGTCGGATGCCCCGCTCGGGGACCGTGAAGCTTCACGGCAACCACGCCGCCGAGTACCTCCACCAATTCGACGTCCACGCCGTGCGCATGTAGATGACCTCGCACTGCATCCAACGCTTCCTCTGCCAGCGTGCGACGATCGACCGCCAGCAGGTCGTACGACATCAGCAGCAGACGGATAGCCGGATCAGCGGTGAGTCGATTGACGAACGCATCGCCCGCCATCGATTGAATCGCGCCCATGAGATGGGTTAACGCGGTACGATGCACGACATCGATGCGGTTGAGCAGCGTCGTGACCGTCTCCCCCACCGCAGGATCAGCATGCGCGTTGAGCACGCCGATCAACGATTCGACCTCGGCCAGGATGTCGGCCGTTTCAACCGTCTCGTCATCAGAAGTTGCCAGGTCGGGGAGCAGTTGATCGCCGGTGGTCATACCGCCGTACTCCAGCTCGCGCCTGCCGGCACACAGCCGCCCAACGGCGCAACCGGCAGCGAACGCGCAAAGGCTTCATCCAGAGCAAGACGAAGCACCAGTTCGCGCACCTGCGGATATGCCGCCGCCACCGCAGGACTCATCTCGTCACCAAATGCGTGCTCGAGTGGCTCGACTTCGACTACGACCGTGTCCGGCGGTAGCGCCTTCATCCACGCCGTGACGATCAGGGTGTTGTCGAGCAGGATCACACCGGTCACCGCGTCAGTGACCGATTGCTGAATGAGTTCATCCGATGGCAGCACACGATCCCAGCGATAGGCGCTGATCGTACCGGCGGGCCGACCGTCTTCCCGCGCGATCGCCGTCACGAAGACAGCGCGCGTAATTGGTTCCTCACGGGCCTCATCCAGTAACCACTGTCCAACGGCAACGGGCCCGTAGCACAGGTCTTCGATAAGCAATGCCGGTGGACGCGCCTGCACCTCGAGTTCATCGCTCATGACAATACCGAGCGAATGATCGCGCAGATTGCGGTAGCCAACGCCGCCAATCACCGTACGCGCTGCCACGGATTGCACGGATGCGTTACTCGTCCAGTCCGCACGCACAGGTATTCACCTCGCGCGTGATCATGCCTGCTTCCGACTGAATGTGCGTGGTGCACGGCATGCACGGATCGAAGCTGCGAATCGCGCGCAGAATGTCGATGCCGCGAAACTTCTCTGGATCGTCCGACTCTTCGAGCAGCGGCGTATTCATCACGGCCTCTTCGTACGGTCCCGGCTGTCCCCAGCGATCAGTGGGTGACGCATTCCACGTGGATGGGGTGACGATCTGATAGTTCGCGACCGCGCCGCGATCGAGCACGAGGTGATGCGTGAGATAGCCGCGTCCCGCGCCCCAGAATCCGACACCGACCTGCTCGCCACGCTTGGGAATTTCGAACTTGGTGGATGTTTTCGTATCGCCATCTCTGAGTCGGTCCATCGCCTGCATCCATGTGTTGAGCGCAATCATCGCCGTCCACCCGATGCAGTACGCGCGCGCACGATTGCGCTCAAAGGCGTTCCATACCTCGGGCACGTGCCATTCGATTTCCGTTTCCGGAAGTTTGCCGCGTGGCAGGCGGATCTTGAGCGAGTGCCCCGTCGCTTCGAGGAACGGATTGCCGTCGGGCATTTTCTGCGCAACCGCAGTATTCCAGAGTCGCGCGTAGCAGCCGGCTTCCATGCCGAGGCGATCCCACCGTGGCGCCGTGTCCCAGGTGTACTTCTCCTTCCAGCTTTGCGCACCGGGCTTGGGCTTGGTCACCTTGTTCCACGGGTGGTACGGCGACAACGGATGCCCGGCCGGATCGGTGGCGAAGTGTTGTGTCTGTCCGCTTCCCGCCCACGGCTCGTAGTAAGAGTGCTCGATGAACTCTTCGAGTCCCATGTTGATGGTGTGCAGGTCGGTGGTGACGAGTTTCCCGTCCACGATGGCCCCGGGGGTACACCACCGCTTATTCCCCCACTCGTTGGCATTCTTGTACGTGGTGTCGTACGCGAAGGGGTCGTCGAAGATACCGGTGTCGATCATGTTGGCGCGCCGTGCGCCGACTTCTTTGTAGCGCGGATTCGCGTCGTAGAAGAAGTCAGTGAGATCATCCCAGATACCGGCCATCTTCTTCGCGTAGTCGAAGAACTGGCTCATCCGCAGATACATCTCGTTCATCACCGTCAGGTTGATCGTCGAGCTCATGCCGCCAGGCACGATGGTCTGCGGGTGCGGATACTTGCCGCAGATCAGCACGTACGCCTCACGTGCAACACGCGTCATGTGCAACGCTTCGAGGTAGAGACTGCCGGTCAGCGGATTGAGATCCACCATGAGGTCGTGCATCGTGCGAAACCCGTGCACGTCGGTGTGCCGCGCTTCTGTCACCTTCGCTCGTTCGATCAGCGACGGATTCGTGCCCTTCACGATCGCTTCGGAAAAATCCGGACCGGCGAGCAGATGCAGGTGCAGCGGATTGTCGTACAGAAACTCGAGCGACAGTGCGAGGTTGCGAATCAGCACACCGAGTGGGGGCGGCTGACAACCGATCGCCATCTCAATGGCGAGCGCGGAGCAGGTGGAGTGCACACCGCCGCAGACACCGCAGGCGCGACTCGTGATGTAGATCGCGTCGCGCGGGTCACGACCCACCATGATGACTTCGTAGCCACGGAAGAGTGTGGCTACCGAACGCGCGGCAATCACCTTTCGCTCTTTGAGGTCGGCCACGGTGTGAAAGGCCAGCGCGCCGGCGACGCGTGTGACCGGATCGAAGTCCACATCCTTGATGTGTCCGTTCCGTTTGACCAGCTCCATGATGCGATCGTGCGGGATCTGCATCGGCACACCGGGTGGAGCCGCGGTCGCCGTGGAGTACGGATCCGCAGCCCCGTCCTTCAGGAATGCCTTACCCTGCGCGTCGAAATCGACTGGTAGATTCTTGAAGCACATGGTGGGGAGACTCAGCCGAGTTTGAAGACAGTGGCGACGCGGCCGAGGTGGCCGTCGGCCGCGCGAAGGCCCGTGAGGAGTTGTACCAGCGCGCCGTTGATCGTGGTGAGCTTGTCCGGCAGCGGCTGTGTGTGACCAGCGACCGCCTCGAGTCCATCAGCAATGGCGGAAACCGAGCGCTTTGCGTGGACCAGCGCCACCGCAATCGCGATCAGATATCCGGCTAACGCCACGACCACGAGTGCAACTGTGATGAGCGTGAGTGTCAGCAACATGTTGCGCTCCTATTCCACGCGTTGTGAGAGCACGGTCGCTGCCGTATCGAGCTTGGACACGATGCCGCCAGCCGCACCCAGCATCGAGCCGGCTACAGCGATCGTGCTGTCGAGCGCCGGGATGTACTTGGTGTTGCCGGCAATCCCTGCAGCAGCCGTGAGTACTTGAGCGGCGTACTGCTCGATGGAGCGGGCCGCGAGCCACGTGCGATGCAGCAGGTAGACCGAGAGCGGCACGAACACGGCCAACGTCACGAGCAGTCCTGTCCACCAGAGCACGTAAACAGCAGATGGCATCGCTTCAGTCATTGGACCTCCTGCTTGGAGACCGCCGTGATCAGCGCAGCGAGATTGTTGTCGACGGCGATCAAGCCGTCACGCACTGATGTCAGGGTGCCGTTGAGTCGCGTGACCTGCGGTGCAATCGCTCCGGTCTGCGTTTCGATCGCGCGAACGCCGTAACGGATCTGGGCCAGAAAGCTCGCCTTGGCACCGTACCCCTTCGCTTCGCCACCGATCGCTTCGAGTGTGCCCGTGATGGCAAACAGAAAGAGCGCGAGGGCGATGAACAGTGCCGATGCGGCGACCACCGAGATGAGCGTAAGTAGTGTGAAGACGGTCATCGCGCCCACCGTGGCCCGAGGACACAGGCGGGACAGCCGGGACACTCTTTCGCATGGGCTTCGATCGCCGCCGTCGCGCCGATCACTCCGACAGCCGATGTGAGAATTTGATCGACAGCGGCGTTGGTTTTTTCGAGCAGTGCGAGGTGAATCGTGTTGTTCGCGATGCGCTGTCCTGTGTTCCAGATCGCCGATACACCGCTCTTGATATCGCGCGCCGCACGCAGGATCAGCGTGAGCAGCGACGCAACCACGAGCAGCACGACGGTGAACACGACAAGTGACACAGTCCAGACGGTGCGGACGGCGTCCGCCGATGGTTCGACCATGATTTCCTCCTCAGCGAGCGCCAGCGTGAGATTCCAACGCAGCGGCGAGTGCGCCACCGGTCTGCTCGATATGCTGCACCGCGGCGAGTAGGTCGCCACCGACTTCGTTCGTCGTGGCTAGCGCCCAGATCGGCATCGTATTTTCGCGAATACGTTCGGCGGCGTTGAATGCCCGCAGTGCTTCGCGGTGAATGCCACGCGCGGTCCGCCAGATCACGATGAGGAGCGTAGCCGCGATCAACACCACCAGCGTGGCAACCCCCATCCACAGGCGCCAGGCCGCCCAAAGATCCGCGTCGGTCATGGCTTCCCCTCCGTCGTGCTGTTGTCGTGGTACTCGCTGGGCAGACCAGGACGCGTGACGCCCCAGAGGCGATCGGTCTCGCTGGCGGTACGACCCGGAGTGCGCGCGCCCCAGTGTTGCCACTTTTGGTAGAAAAACTCCATCGCCTTGAGCCCAAGACTCTGCCCCGGCGGATTCGCCCAGCCACTCGGCACGAAGTTCTCGCGGTCCCAGCGTGTTTCTCGATTCGCGTGTCGATTGCTCAGTCGACGCAACCGGCGAATGACGCTGCCGGTCGTCTGCGACAGCGCGGTTGAGAACAAGCCACCAGGCGGTGCTTTGTAGAACGGTGAGAACTTGTCCGGAAAACCAGGCATCGTGCAGGCGATGCACACGCCGCCGGCTTCCATGCAACCGCCCATGTGGTTGATAGCGCCACGCTTCACAATGTTGCAGTTCACCACCGGCCCCCAGCACCCGATCTCGACGAGGCACTCCGGGTCGCCGTATTCCTTGGCGAACACGCCTTCTTCGTAGTAGCCCGCGCGCGTACAGCCGCGATGCACAGTTTCACCATACAGCCACGCCGGACGTCCGAGTTCGTCGAAGGACGGAAGCGGGCCCAAGCCCTGCAAAAAGAGCAGGACGGCGAACACCGTCTCGGTGAAGTTGTCGCCCTGCGGCGCGCACCCCGGGATGTTGATCACCGGCAAGCCAAACGCACTGCGATAGTCTTTGCCGAGATGATCCATCACACTCATCGCATTCGTCGGATTGCCTTCGGCAGAGGGGATGCCGCCCCACGTCGCGCACGTACCCATGGCAATCGTTGCCGCAGCACCGGGCGCGAGTCGCGTCAACCACTCGGTGGTGGGTATCAGACGACTCGCGCCACCCTCGGCCTCGCCCGGCATGAGCTCCGAGCCCATGGCCGACCAGTACCCACCCATGCGCGCCGCAATGCGTTCATCGGGGACCGAGCCTTCAAAAACGACCACGTAGGGATCGCCGAGGGTGCCGTCATACGCCTGCTTGAAGGGCGCCATGAATTCGGCGCCGGCTTCGACGGAGAGCACCGGATGATGCAACACCACCGTTGGCATGGCCGGAACCGTGCCGAGGAGCAGGCCCTCGATGCCGGGATTGGTGGCACCAGCCACGGTGATCGTGCAGCCATCGCAACTCATCCCCGCCATCCAGAACACATGGACGGTCTTGAGCGGCCCCAGTGGGAGACGTTGCCGTTTTTCGTCTGGCATCGTTTCGGGAATGGACGGTTGTCCACCGCGAATAGTCGATTCGGTCGCCGTTCCCATGAGTGCTCCTGTATGACAAAGGATCGTTGCACAACTTTCGGTGAACGTCTGCGCTTCAACGACTAGCAGATACGAGGGAGTGGATCGCCAACAAGCATGTCAAGCACGCGAGAGCCGCCGATGCCGGTGCGCAACAGCACCATGCTGACAGGCTCCGCCAACACTTCGCCGACAATGGCCGCATCGGCGCCAAGCGGATGTGCACGAAGCGCTTCGAGTGCCGCGATTGCCTGCGACTTGGGCACAATGGCGATGAGTTTGCCTTCGTTGGCGATGTGGAGTGGATCGAGTCCGAGAATTTCACAGGCACCACGCACGGCGACGCGTACCGGCACTGACTCTTCGTCGACCGAGATTCCGACTTGTGCGCGCGCGGCGATTTCGTTGAGCGCGGTGCCAACGCCACCGCGGGTGGGATCCTTCATGACGCGCGTCCCAGGCGCAGCGCGAAGGAGATCGGCCACCAGCGAATGCAGTGGTGCGCTGTCGCTCACGATATCGGCTTCCAGCTCCAGCGCCTCGCGTGCCAGCATGACCGCCATTCCGTGGTCGCCGATGTATCCGCTCACAATCACCGCATCGCCCGGGCGCACCGCGTCCGGGGACAGCAGCAGCTCATCGTTCACCACACCGACACCGGTCGTGGTGATGAACATCCCATCCGCCTTGCCGCGATTGACGACTTTGGTATCGCCCGTGACAATCGGCACGCCGGCGTCGCGCGCCGCGAACGCCATCGAGTCGATCACGCGTTGGAGCGTTGCGATCTCCAGTCCTTCTTCGAGAATCAGCGCAACCGACAGTGCAATCGGACGCGCACCGGACACCGCGAGGTCGTTAATGGTGCCGTGCACGGCCAGCTTCCCGATATCTCCACCTGGAAAGAAGAGCGGACTGACCACATACGAATCGGTGGTCATCGCGATGCGCCCCGCGCCACCGGTTACGAGCAGTGCCGCGTCGGCGCTGCCATCGAGCAACGGATTGTGAAACGCCGGTAGAATGAGCGCGTCCAGCAGTGTGTGACTGGCTTTGCCGCCGCTGCCGTGACTCAGCGTCACATGCGTATCGCGCAGGCGAGGCCCATCTTCGCGCACGATGCGTGCACGCTCCATGCGCGTCAGCTGCACGGGAAGGGAACTCTCGAGTCTCCCGCTCATGCGCGCACCAGCGGCACCGGCACGGCAGCGCCCTGTTTCATGAGTGAGTAGCGGCCATAGTTGTAGTACGCGGCGCACGCACCCTCAGGGGATACCATGCACGACCCGATCGGCGTTTCCGGCGTGCACGCCGAACCGAAGACCCGACACTGCCACGGCTTGATGACCCCCTTGAGCACTTCCCCGCACTGACACGCCTTCGGATCGGTGACGCGAACGTTCGGCACGCTGAAGCGCATCTCAGCGTCGAATGCGGCAAACTCCGGTCGCAACGCCAGCGCACTCTGCGAAATGAATCCGAGGCCGCGCCACTCGAAAAACGGGCGCAGCTGCATCGTTTCGCCCAGCATCTCGAGCGCGCGACGGTTGCCCTCGTGACGCACCACGCGCGCGTACTGATTCTCTACGCGCGGTTTGCCTTCAGTCAGTTGCCGCAGGAGCATCACCACGCTCTGCAGAATGTCCGCCGGCTCGAAGCCTGAGACCACGAGTGGAAGTCCGTAGTCGCGCGCCACGAAGTCGAATGGGGCGACGCCGATGATTGTGCTCACGTGCCCGGGTCCGATGAACCCGTCCAACTGCATTCCGGGCGAATCGAGAATCGCCTTGATGGCCGGAATGATCGTCACGTGATTACAGAAGACGGAGAAGTTGGTCAGCCCTTCGTCGCGCGCGCGGAGCACGGTCGCTGCGGTTGATGGCGCCGTCGTTTCGAATCCGACCGCAAAGAACACGACCTCACGGTCCGGATTGCGGCGCGCCAGCGTCAGCGCATCGAGCGGCGAGTACACAAAGCGCACATCGGCGCCGTCCGCCTTCGCATCAATCAGACTCCCCGACGAACTCGGGACCCGCATCATGTCGCCATAGGTGGCAAAGATCACCCCCGGCGAACGCGCAATCGCCATCGCGTCATCGATACGTCCCATCGGGATCACGCACACCGGACACCCCGGTCCGTGGACCAACTCCACACGTTCGGGGAGCAGATCCTGCAAGCCGTGCTTGTAGATCGCGTGCGTGTGGCCGCCACACACCTCCATCAGCTTCACGCGTCGGCCGCGCGACAGGCGCTCGATCTCGGCGCTCAGCATCGCGATGCCTTCGGGCGTGCGATACTCATCCACGAAGCGCATCGTCATGCGCGGTTCTCCGTCGCTGCCACCACCGTGGCGTCGCGCAACTCGGCCTGTACCAGCGTCAGCAGCGTGTGCCACAGCGTCGCATGCCCTTCCTGGATGCGCGGCACGAAATCGCGGCGCGCAACGAAGCAGAAGTCCGCGCAGCGGTCGCCGGCGATGGCACCACCATCATTGCCGGTAAGCGCGACCGTCAGCATGCCACGACGTCGTGCCGCGCGTAGGCCGGCGAGGACGTTCGGTGCCTGCCCGCTGGTGGAAATACCGAGCGCGATATCGTTCGCTTCGGCAAGAGCGGCGAGTTGGCGAACAAATACATGCTCGACCCCCACGTCATTCGACACAGCGGAAAAGGTGGCACCATCGGACGGGAGGGACATGGCGGGAATCGCACGCCAATCGGCGCGCCAGGGGTTCATGCAATCAGCTGCGGCATCGTCGGCATCGGTGGCGCTTCCGCCATTGCCGAACGCGAACAATCGTGCACCACGCGCAAACCGTACCGCCATCGCCTTCGCCGCTGTCGGCAGCGCCGTCGCATACTCGGCGATCATCTCGCGTCGCAGGGCGACGACATCGGCGCACTTGTCGAGCGTCGACCGGCGCACCGCGTCCAGCAGCGCAACCGGCGCGGCCGTGCTGCGAGCAGTGGGCGCCTGCAGGAAGGGATAGAGCGCGTCCACGAACGGGAGTGCGCCGTTGCTCACGTCGGCTCCAATCGTGCGATGGCAAAACCCAGGTGCACAAGCAGGCGGTCGCCAACATCAGCGTGTACCAGATCGAGCGCCACGGTCGCGACTTCGCTACCAAAGTCGACGGTCGCCGAACGCGCGCTGTGATCGATGTCGAGCACAGAGCCAACGACGGCCACGTCGCCGCACAGGTGGCAGTGTTCGTCGCGCGGGTCGCAGGACCGCGGTTCTCCGTCGACGCCCGTGACGCCCGTGACGCGGAATGTTTCGCGCGCCGCCGCGTCGAGCGCAGCGCTGTTGACACCGCTCGCCGGTGCGCTGCTCTGTGTGCGCCTACGCATACGCTGGTGCATACGCCTATGCATGCGCGACCTCCCGATGTTCGAGAAAAACATGCACCAGCTCCCACAGCACGTGGTAAAGCATCTCGTGCGCTTCCTGGACGACGGCAGCGTCGCCAGACGGCACAGCAAAGAAGCACTCGTCGGGCGCGCGGTCACGCCCGTGATCGGACACGCCATCGCCCGCTCCATCGCCCGCGCCACACAGCGTAATCACCAGCAGTTTTCGTGCTTGTGCTGCGACGCGCACGGTGGAAGCCGAGTCGCTCATGGCCTGCGCGCACAGCAGCAGGAGGATGTCGTGTTGACGAGCAACGGTTTCGAGCGCGGCGCGCGCGCCGACCTCGGGGAGTGCGATCACCGGGAGCGCTCGCTTTCCGACGATCACCGGATGCACGAACTCGACGACGACATGGGCGACATCGCTGCGCGTTACGCCTTCGCCAAAGACCAACAGTCGTCCGCCGTGCAGAAAGCGCGCGGCCATTGCGTGACAGGTGTATGCGATCGCGTCCGCGTGTGCTTCAAAAAAACGCAGGCTCGCGTCGTTCGACGCCACCGCATGTGCGGCGACGGAGGCCAGTGTGTGGCGTTCGGTGGCGAGCGGGTCGACGGCCAACAGCGCGGTCATTCGATCTGGCTCTCTTCAATGAGTTTGAGCTCATCGGCAAAGTCGGAGCCCAACTGCATCAGAAAGTCCGTGGTGCGTCGCGCTTCCTCTTCATCGATCTTGCTCAATGCAAACCCGACATGGATCAACACCCAGTCACCGACGGCCAGACCGTCGGGCACCAGCAGTCCGACGTTGATCGCGCGTCGAACGCCCGACACCTCCGCTTTGGCGAGATGGTGCGTGGTGTCAAGAAATTCCACGATCTGCCCCGGCACTCCCAGGCACATTATCCGTCCTCCAAAGCACACACCGCGACCCATGCCTGGCCGAGTGAAAGTCCGCCGTCGTTACATGGAACTTCATGGTGCAATAACACGCGAAATCGCGCGGCGCGAAGCGCGTTATACGCCAGCGTAAGGAGCAGCGAGTTCATGAAGACACCCCCGGTCAGCGCAACCGTGTTGATCCCGCTCTCCTCACGCGCACGCTGGCAACCGTTCACGATGAGATCCGCGATCGCGATGTGGAACGCCCCGGCGATTTCGGCGACGGACTGCTGACACCGTACATCGTTTAATACACCGCGAATCAGTTCGCCGGTATCGGCGATCCATGGCGCTCCCGGATTGATCCCAATCTCATAGCGGCGGCGTGCATGTACGCTGGCGATGGCTTCCAACCGCATCGCGCTCTCGCCCTCGAATCGCGACCGCTGCGCGATTCCCACCAGGGATGCGATCGCATCGAACAGCCGCCCCATGCTCGACGTCTGTGGCAGCCCACGGCTGTTGCTCAGCAAACGTTGTACAGCCTGCCATTCCACGGTCGCCAGTGATGCATCCGGCATGCTCATCGCCACATCCGCCGCCTGGCAATGGGCCGCCGCCGAACGCCACGGCTGGCGCGAAACTGCGTCACCACCTGGCAACGAGACGTACGCGAGATGACCACATCGCGAGTAGCTCGCCCCATCCACGATCAGGAACTCGCCCCCCCAGATCGCGCCGTCGGCGCCCAGTCCTGCGCCATCGAAGGCCACACCGATGACGGGCTCTGCGACGCCATGCTCGGCGAGACACGACGCAACGTGTGCGTGGTGATGCTGCACGGCGATGCGATCGGGCGCCTCGTACGCCGCACTAAGCGAGGCGGCGAGATGGGTGCTGGCATAGTCGGGGTGCAGATCGTGCGCGATGACGGTCGGTGAGTTGTTGGCGGCACGCACAAGCTGTCGCACGGCGTGCTCGAGCCCCTCGCGCGCGGCAACTGTGCCCAGGTCACCCACGTGCGGCGACAGCAGGGCCTGCGCTCCGACCACGAGGCAGACGCTGTTCTTGAGATGGCCGCCGACCGCCAGGACCGTCCGCGCCGCAGTGCGCGGCAGGCGCACGGGGTGCGGCGCGTATCCGCGTGCGCGACGAACGAGCTGCGCTCCACCAGCGGCAACACGCACAACGCTATCGTCGCATCGCGTCGCGATCGGGCGGTCGTGCGTCAGAAACAGGTCGGCGATTCCCTCCAGCGTGACGAAGGCCGCTGCGTCGTCGATCGCCACCGGCTCGTCGCTGATGTTGCCACTCGTCATCACGAGTGGACCACCGCGTGCGGTCAACAGGAGAAAATGCAGTGGTGTCGACGGCAACATCACACCAACCGTCTGTTGGGTCTGCGATATCTCGCCGGACAACTCAGCGTGCGCCCGCCGACGCAGGATCACGATCGGGCGCGCTGCGCACTCGAGCAACAACTGCTCGGCTTTCGATATCGCGCAGAAGTGCCGCGCCGCGTTCGTATCGCACACCATCACGGCAAGCGGCTTTGCCTCGCGTTGTTTTCGCGCCCGCAAGCGGCGCACGGCTGCACTGCTCGTGGCGTCACACGCGAGGTGATACCCCCCCAGCGCTTTCACTGCAACGATCTGACCGGCAGCGAGAGCGTCAAGCGCGCGGGCAAGCGCGTCGCGTCCTTCGGCCATTGTGTCGGTCAGGCACTCGAACGATCGTAACTGCGGTCCACACTCCCAGCAGGCAATTGCTTCCGCGTGAAAGCGCCGGTC
>JBKJTE010000249.1:0-12010 GCA_046590495.1 Gemmatimonas sp.
TCGTTCCACGTTGTCGGTGGGATTTTTGAGCGGGTATTCGTTGATGGCTCGGCCACGACATCACTCTCGGGCGTACAGACCGTTGCGGTCCCCGTTGGCGGAGGTGCGATCTTCGAAATCCGGTTGAAGCAGCCCGGCCATTATCCGTTCGTCACGCACGCGTTCGCAGACGCAACCAAGGGCGCGGTCGGCATTCTCGCGGCGGAAAAATGACGAGCGCGGTCGATGGGTGCCGATGCCCCGGCACATCACCTGTGATGTGCGACGCGCTGATCATCCTGTCCGCCGCCTGCGGCAATCCCCGCCCAAACACGGTGCTCGGCGGGCGCCGTCCCGACGTACACACACCTACGCCGTCGACCGAACAAGCGGTACGATACAGTTCCCGCGGAACCATACAGTTTCGTGCGGACGAAAGACGCGCAGTCTCCCTCAGGATCTCGAATGACCGGGCAATCAAACCCTGAACGAGCACCACTGATCTGGGCCGTTGGCGGTGGAGAGATGGGCGAACTGGTCCGGTCGAAGGACTGGTCGTTGACGCCGCTGGGACCCATCGATTCATGGCCGCAGAGTTTACGAATAACGGTCAACATCTGCCTGGCCTCGGACCTGCCCATTTGCATCATATGGGGGCCAGAGCTGGTCCAGATCTACAATGACGCGTACCGGGTGATTTGCGGCGGGAAGCACCCAGAGTCGATGGGCCAGAACTTTCCGGAGTGCTGGCGCGAGGCGTGGCCCGTCATCGGAGAGGCTCACGATTCGGCGCTCGCCGGCGATACCGCGTTGCTCGAAGACCAGCACATCTTCCTCGGACGCCATGGGTACAACGAGGAGTGTTTTTTCACGTTTTCGTTCAGCCCGATCCGCACCGAGAGCGGAGAGATTGGCGGTCTTTTTCATCCGGTGCTCGAGATGACCGCCAAAGTGCAGGGCGCACGACGCACCCGTGCCCTGAGGGACATATCCATTCGCGCGGGCAAGGCGAAGTCGCTCGAAGAAGCGATCACTCTGAGCAGCCAGACACTCGCGCCATACCAGCTCGACCTTCCCTTCGTCTTGGTTTACCGGATCGATCGGACGCAACAGCAAGCGCACCTGGTCGCGGCGACTGGGCTGGCCTCGGGGACCGCCGCCTCCCCGCTTGTGGTTAACCTGAGTGCGCCGGCCCACTCGTCATGGCCGTTGGGCGAGGTAGCCCAGTCGGGATTAGCACTTCAGGTCGATGACGTGCAGCAGCGCTTTGGTGCGGTCTCGTGCGCTCCATATCCCGAAGCAGTCCAAGCGGCGCTCTTGCTGCCGGTGACACCGCCTGGCGTGGAGCTCCCGGTGGCCGTCATCGTTTCCGGCGTCAGCCCTCGGCTGTTTCTGGATGAGGTCTACCGTGAGTTCTATGAGCTGCTGGCGGTGGCGGTCACCTCTGCAGTCACCAATGCCCGCGCCTACGAAGCAGAATCCAAGCGGGCCGAAGCACTGGCCTCGCTTGACCGGGCCAAGACTGACTTCTTCAGCAACGTGAGCCACGAGTTTCGAACACCCCTGACCTTGCTGCTTGGCCCCGCGGAAGAGCTGTCGGCCATCCCTGACAGCATCCTCCCTCGTGGCGCGCATGAGCAGATCAGCATCATCCACCGCAACGCGTTGCGTCTCCAGAAGCTCGTCACCACGCTGCTCGACTTCTCCCGCGTCGAGGCAGGCCGCCTCCAAGCCACTTACCAAGCGACCGACCTCGCCGGCGCGACCAGAGAGCTGGCCAGCGTATTCCGTTCCGCTGTCGAGAAAGCCGGTATGCGCCTGGATGTAGCCTGCCCACCGCTGTCCGAGCCGGTCTACGTGGACCGTGATATGTGGGAGAAGATTGTCCTCAACCTGATTTCCAACGCCTTCAAGTTCACGCTCGAAGGAGCAATCACCATCACGCTGACGGACACCGACCACGCCGTGAAATTGTCTGTGGGTGACACGGGAGTTGGCATCGCCGCAGAACAGCTACCGCACGTCTTCGAACGCTTTCACCGTGTCGCAGGGAGTGGCGGCCGCACCCACGAAGGCACGGGCATCGGGCTGGCCCTTGTCATGGAACTGGTCAAGCTGCAGGGCGGAACGGTGGAGGTCGACAGCGTCCTTGGCGAGGGGAGCCAATTCATCGTGTCGCTCCCCAAGGGCAGCAGCCATCTACCACCTGAACGCCTCGTGCCGGGCGCCATTCCCATCGCCAGCGCGGTTTCGACGGACTACTACGCGCACGAAGCGCTGCGGTGGATTCCCGTTGACGATGGCGGACCTGCGCCGAGCGACGCCGGTTCGCCGGTCGCCCGGGAAAGGATTCTGCTGGCGGACGACAATGCAGACATGCGCGACTACCTGTCCCGAATTCTGAGCGAGCGCTACGACGTCCAGACTGCGACCGACGGAGAGGCGGCCCTGACCGCCGTGCGCAGCAACCCGCCTGACCTCGTGCTCACGGACGTGATGATGCCGCGCCTCGATGGCATGGGCTTGCTTGCGCAACTGCGGGCCGACCCGGCGACGAGCAGTCTGCCGGTGATCCTGCTGTCGGCCCGTGCCGGTGAGGAGAGCCGAGTGGAGGGCGTGAATGCCGGCGCGGACGACTACATCGTCAAGCCGTTCAATGCACGGGAATTGCTGGCTCGCGTCGGGGCGCAGCTGCAATTGGCCGGGGTCCGCCGCGAGGCCAACTTGTCGATCCGCGAGAGCGAGGCGCGCTTGCGCGCGTTCGTGACGGCCAGCTCGGATGCGATGTACCGCATGAGCCCGGACTGGAGCGAGATGCGCCAGCTGGATGGCCGCGATTTCATCGCCGATACGAAAGAGCCACGCCGCGGCTGGCTTCAGGAATACATCTATCCGGACGATCAGCCGCAGGTGCTGGAGGCTATCGACGAAGCCATTCGCACCAAGAGCCCGTTCGAACTGGAACACCGTGTTCGCCGCGCCGATGGCACGATGGGCTGGACGTCTTCGCGTGCCATCCCGCTTCTGGATGCGCAGGGTGCGATCACCGAATGGTTCGGCACTGCAAGCGACATCACCCCGCGCAGGGAGGCTGAGGCAGCCTCGATCCGGATCGCCATCGAACTGGCCGATGCCGACCGCCGCAAAAACGAGTTCCTGGCAATGCTGGCCCATGAGCTTCGCAATCCCCTGGCCCCCATCAGCAACGCGCTGCACATCATGCGGCTGACGGGAGGCGGCAGCGCGACCGTTCAAACGGCATCGGCGATGATTGAACGGCAGATCGGTCAGATGGTTCGCCTCGTTGACGATCTCCTCGATGTGAGCCGCATCAGCCGCGGCAACATCGAACTGCGCACCGGACGGGTCGACTTGGGAACCGCCGTAGCACACGCGGTCGAGGCCGCCCGATCATTTTGCGACGCGCTGGAGCACGAGTTGACCGTGACTCTGCCGGCGCAACCCTTATACCTGAACGCCGACCCGACTCGGCTGGCACAGGTCATCGGCAACCTCCTCAACAACGCCTGCAAATTCACCGACAGGGGAGGCCGCATCGCCCTCGTAGTTGAGCGCGATGGCGACGCGGCCGTCATCCGGGTGCGCGACAACGGCATTGGCATCGCGGCGGAGCAGTTGCCAGTGATCTTTGAGCTGTTCGCCCAGATCGATGCGTCGCTCGCGCGCTCCCGAGGCGGCTTGGGCATCGGCCTGACGCTGGTCAAGCGTCTGGTGGAATTGCACGGCGGCACAGTGCAGGTCTACAGTGCCGGCATCAATCAAGGCAGCGAGTTCGTTGTTCGTCTTCCGCTGCTGCTGGACGTGCCGGACCAGCGGTTACCCGAGCCGCTCCGGGTGGACGCTGCACAGCGTCGCCGAATTCTTGTGGTGGACGACAACCGGGATGCCGCCTCATCGCTCGCCGACCTGCTGGAGCTCACCGGTCACGAGACGCGCATCGCGCACGACGGCTTGGAGGCGGTGAAGATGGCGGAGAGCTTCGGTCCCGACGTGGTGTTGCTCGACATTGGCTTGCCCAAACTCAATGGCTTTGAGGCGGCCCGCATGATCCGCCAGCAGCCCTGGGGGAAGCAGATGATGCTGGTGGCACTGACGGGATGGGGGAAGGACGAAGACCGACGAATGTCCAGCGAGGCCGGCTTTGACGCTCATCTCGTCAAGCCGGCCGATCCTCTCGCGCTGACGCAACTGCTGGCACGAGCGAACTAGAGAGTGACGGTTCCCCGGCTTACGCTGGGTACCGGCGTGGAGGCTCTCGTTACCCACCAGAGTCACCCCGCAGTGTGATCAAAACGACGGTTGGATACAATCACACTTCGCGATCAGGCAGAGGAAGTGCATCGGTTGACGTTGGCGAGGCTCGCATCACAATGGCGCCTATTTCACCGCGTTCACCATATCGAAGATCGGCAAGTACATCGCGACGACCATGCCGCCGACGACGACACCCAGAAACACGATCATGATCGGCTCGAGCAGCGAGAGCAGCGCGCTGACGGCGGCGTCGACTTCGTCATCGTAGAAGTCGGCGATTTTGGTGAGCATTTCGTCGAGCCCACCGGTCTGCTCGCCGACGGCGATCATGCTGATGACCATGGGTGGAAAGACTTTGCTCTTCTGCAGCGGACCGGCGATGGTTTCACCCCCGGCGATGCTGGCGCGTGAGCCCATGATGGCGTCCTGCACGACGCGATTGCCCGAGGTGCGCGCGGTGATCTCCAGTCCATCGAGAATACTGACACCCGATGAAATCAGCGTCCCCAACGTGCGGGTAAAGCGCGAGACTGCAGACTTGCGGAGCACGTCGCCCAACACGGGCGTGTGGAGCATCATGCGGTCGATCACCAACTGACCGTTGGGCGTGCTGTAGTACTTCTTGATCACGAAGGCCGCGCCGGCAGCACCCGCGATGAGCAAGTACCAATACGAATTCAGGAAATTCGACGCCGCGATCACGATCTGTGTCGGCAGCGGCAGTTCCATACCCACGCTGCCAAACATGCTGGCGAAAACGGGGATGACCTTCCAGAGCAGAATGACGACGCACAAGCCGGCCACGCACATGATCACCGTGGGGTAGATCATCGCGCCTTTCACTTTGCGAACGAGGGCATCGTTCTTTTCCATGAAGATCGCGAGGCGATTGAGGATGGTATCGAGAATACCACCGGCTTCACCGGCCGCGACCATGTTGGTGTACAGATCCGAAAACGCTTTCGGATGTTTGCGCATCGCGTCGGCCACTGTGTTCCCCGACTCGACGTCGAACACCACATCGCGCACCACGGCGGCGAGCGCCTTGTTCTCGCTCTGCCTGGCGAGGATGTCGAGCGCCTGCACGAGTGGCAGGCCGGCGTTGATCATCGTCGAGAACTGACGCGTGAAGATGACGATGTCGCGCATGCTGATGCCGCCACCGGACTTCTTGGCCCGCGCTTTTTCCTCATCGACCTTGATGATGGTCAGGCGCTGGCGACGCAGCTGGTTGACGACATCGTCGCGCGTGGCGGCGTCGATGGAGGCGGACTTGAGTTCGCCGTTTGGATTGCGAGCGGTATACGTGAACGTAGGCATGCGTTACTCCTGGAGTGCGATGCGGCGTTCGACCGAACGCGTGCGGCGACCAATCAGTGTGTCCTGCGGTGTGTGCTGCGGTGAGGAGGGCAGTGCGTGTTGCGTGGCGCTCATCGGCGGACGCCTCCGGCCAGCGGGCGATCCCCGGTGCGTTGCTGCGGTGACGAACTGCTGGCGCTTCCGTCCTCGCCCGGGCCTTTGCCGATCATGCGCAGAAACTCATTGGGATCGCCGGACGCGCGCACGCACTCGTCGGCGCTGACCATGCGCGTGACGTAGAGCTGATAGAGGGCATCGTTGAGCGTCTGCATTCCCCATTTCTTTCCCGCCTGCATCAGCGAGTAGATCTGGTGCACCTTGTCATCGCGCACGAGTGCGCGGATCGCGGGCGTCACAACCAGAATCTCACATGCCATCGCGCGTCCCTTCCCTCCGACCTTGGGCATCAGCACCTGCGTGACGATCCCTTCGAGCACAAACGCCAACTGCGCGCGCACCTGACTTTGCTGATGACTCGGGAAGACGTCGATGATGCGATTGATCGCTTCAGCGGCACTGTTGGTGTGCAGTGTAGCAAACACCAAGTGGCCCGTTTCGGCGATAGTCAGCGCGGCCTGAATCGTTTCAAGGTCGCGCATTTCGCCGATGAGAATCACATCGGGATCTTCACGCAGTGCGTACTTGAGTGCGGACGCAAAGCTTTTCGTATCCGCCCCGACTTCGCGCTGATTGATGATGCAGTTGCGATGCCGATGGATGAATTCGATCGGATCTTCGACGGTGATGATGTGGCCGCGACGCTCGGTGTTGATCTTGTCGATCATGGCCGCGAGTGTGGTGCTTTTGCCGGAGCCAGTCGGTCCGGTCACCAACACCAGCCCACGCGGTCGTTCAGCGAAGGTGGCAATTACGGGTGCGAGATTCAGATCAGCGAACGTTTTGATGTGGAACGGAATCTGTCGGATGACCATGCTCACGCAGCCGCGCTGCTTGAACACGTTGCCACGGAAGCGCGACAGATTCGCAATGCCGAACGAGAAGTCGAGCTCGTCGTCCATTTCGAAGCGCTTTTTCTGATTCTCTGTCAGCACCGAGTACGCCAATTGCAGCGTGTCGCGCGGCGTGAGCACATGCTCAACGCTCGAGTTCACGATATCGCCATCGACCCGCAGTTTTGGCCGATCCCCCGCCGAGATGTGCAGATCGGACGCTTCCTTGGCGATCATCTCGTCGAGGAGCGTTCGGAGTGAAACGGGCGTCTGGCTGGGAGCAGTCATGGCGAGGGTGCGGGAGTATCAGTAGAGCGAGGGTGCGAGCGTGCAGGAGCCGACTGAGGACGAGCGTGTGAGGGCCGGGAAACCCACCGTCACAGCGTGCTACGCCGCTGTTTCACGGATGACCTGATCGAGTGTGGTGAGGCCTTTGAGCACCTTGAGCCAGCCGTCCATGCGCAGCGACAGCATCCCTTCAGTGATCGCCGAATCGCGGAGCACCTGCACGTCGACGTTCTGCATGACGAGCTTTTTGATGGTCTGCGTCATGAACATGACTTCGTAGAGGCCTTGGCGACCTTTGAGCCCCGTGCCGCCGCAGCTGTCGCAGCCGTGTCCCTTGAAGAACGGCAGTTCGCCGATCGTGGTGTTGAGCGAGAGATGCTCGAGGAACGGTGCGGCGTCGGCGGTGGCGTGCGACTTGGCGTCGGCGAGTGCCTCTTCGGTGAAGCGCAGTTCGCGGAGCGTCGTCGTCGGCAGGACTTTCGCGCCCACCAGTTCAGCGACGTCCGGTGTGTACTTGACCTTGCACTTGGAGCAGATCCGTCGGACGAGCCGCTGCGCCAGGATGAGGTTCAACGCAGACGCGACATTGAACGGTTCGAGGCCCATGTCCAGCAAACGCGTGATCGTTTCCGGCGCGGAGTTCGTGTGCAGCGTACTCATGACCATGTGGCCCGTGAGTGCGGCTTTGATGGCGATACCGCCGGTCTCGAGGTCGCGAATTTCGCCGACCATGATGACGTTGGGATCCTGCCGCAAAAATGCTTTCAGCGCAGCGGCGAACGTCATGCCGATTTCAGTGCGTACCTGCACCTGATTGATGCCGTAGAGGTTGTACTCCACGGGATCTTCGGCCGTCATGATGTTGGTGTCGCCGGTGTTGATCTTGGACAGCGCTGAGTAGAGCGTCGTCGTTTTGCCGGAACCGGTCGGACCGGTGACCAACACCATGCCGTACGGATTCGAGATTGCTTCCATCAGTTCGCGTTCGGCCCTCGGCTCGATGCCGAACTTCTCGAGTTCGAGCGTGAGGTTGCCCTTGTCGAGAATTCGGAGCACGACCTTTTCGCCGAACAGTGTCGGCAGTACCGAGACCCGGAAGTCGATGACTTTCTTGCCGACTTTCAGCTTGATGCGGCCGTCCTGCGGCACGCGACGTTCGGCGATGTTGAGCGAGGCCATGATCTTGAAGCGCGAGATGAGCGCCGCGCGCATTTTGAGGGGCGGCTTCATCACTTCCATCAGCGCGCCGTCAACCCGATAGCGCACGCGCAGATCGTGTTCGAAGCATTCGAAGTGAATGTCCGATGCGCCTTTGTGCACGGCGTCCACGAGAATCGCGTTGATCAGCTTGACGACGGGGGCTTCATCGACCTGCGCGGCGAGCACGCTGGCATCGACCGCGGCTTCTTCCTGCGATTCGAGAACCTCCACATCTTCATCTTCCGCTACGATGTCCTGTAGCAGTGACTGCATGTGGATTTCATTCGCTTCGTAGTGCTTTTCGATCGCCGCGCGCATCGAGTACTCACCGGCGAGCACCGGGATGATGTCGTAGCGCGTGATGAACTTCAGATCGTCGACAACGCCCATCACCGTCGGGTCGGCGATGGCGACGGTGAGCTGACGTCCTTCGCGTTTGAGCGGAAGGACGGTGTGCTTCGACGCGAGTTCGGCCGGGATCAGCTTGAGCAGTCGCGTGTCGACTTCAAAGCGTGAGAGGTCGACGGCCGGCATGCGATACTGGCGCGCGAGCATGCGCACGACTTCCGTCTCGGGCACGAGTCCCATTCGCACGACCGTCAGACCAAGGCGTTGCCCCGGCGTCTGCGCTTGTTCGTGCAGCGCTTTGGCCAGATTTTCCTTGGTCAGCAGTCCTTCGCGGACGAGGAGATCTCCCAGTCGTTCGACGGCACGGGCTGGACTGGTTGAAACGGGTGCGGCCATATGACTCAGTGATCGTCAGATCGCGGGCAAATCTGGGTAGTGGCGCGACGGTCGCGCATCACTTTGAAATGGACGGTGCCCAGAGGAAAACGTCACCAGAGGCACCAGGAGTGCAGCCGTCGTGACACCGATGCCGGCGACGTGACGGAGATCATCTTCGGAGGTGAATCGACCGTTGGCGGTTCGCCAGGCGATCATCCGCTTGGCGAGGGCTGGACCAACGCGGGGCAGCTCCTCGAGTTGAGCCGCCGTCGCGCTGTTGATATCAATCGGGTTGTCGGGCGAGACAGGGGGCGGCCGTTCGCGCGCCGTTGAGCGGCGTGTGCGTGGACCGTCTCCCGCGTCGGTGGATGGGCTGGCGTTGCCTTGTGGTGTCGACCGGTCGACCCGCGCGCTTGAGCTTCGGCGACGCGTCGGGCCCGATTTTCTCGATCGGGTGGGCGCTGCGGCGCGGGCCGAATCGACGGCGGCGATCTGCGCCTCGAGTGCGCGAGCGGCGGGAGTTCCGGAGCCGGCGCTGACGATGCCCGCCGCTTCGTTCACCTCATGCGCGAACCGGCGGGCGTTCGCCACGCGAACGCCCGCGCCGACAACGGCGAGAGCGGCGACAAAGACGAGAGCATTGCGTTCGGCGACGGTGGGCATGTGCGCACGATACGCAGGACGCGCAGGATGGCCGTCACCGATTCAATGCGACCGTGCGCGAATCCACGCGGGGCGGTGACGATGCGAGATCGTGGAAATGCAGTACACGGAGAACTGCACGAGAGAAAAGCGAGAACAGCAGGAGAACAGCAACATCATTTCTTTGTTTGCCTTTCTCCTGCAGTTCTCGTGTTCGTCGTTCTCGTGCTGTTCTCCGTGTACTGCAGTTCGCCGTTCGCTATCCTCAGCGCTACCGCAGCTCACCGGCGAAGAAGCGCAAATTCAGCGTCGCACTGAACACCGTGTTGGACACCCGACGATTGTAGGTGCGATCAAAGGTCAGCACCTGCGAGCCGGTCAGGCTGAAGGTCACCAGCTCTGACACGTCTGTCACCGCATTCAGGTTGAACGCGCGCCGGCCGCTGTTGTTCAGCACGGAGGTCACACCGGTCGAAGTCGTCGTCGCGTCCGTCGGTGTGCCGATCTGACCACCCACAATCGACTCATTCTCCTCTGACTGATACGACACGGTCGTTTTAAGCGCGCCGCGGGTGTTCCAACGCTTGGGGAGTTTGAACGAGCGCCCGACATCAAAGGAGATGCGCTTCGTCTCGCCCGTCGTGATCGACCCGGGTCGCGTATCCTCACGCTGCACATGATCGAGCGTGCCGTTCATCGTGATGCCACCGAGAAGCGCCCACGTGAGCGAACCGGATATGGGACGACCGCGATTCAGCGTGCGACTGCGATCCGCAATACCACCGGTCTCGTTCGGCACGGTCGTCTGCTGCTCGGTCACGAAGTATCGACCGTTGATCGACACAAGCGACAACACCTTCGTGAACATGCGCGGACGCCAGGCCCAACGCACGCTGTAGTCCGGATACGTCTTCTGCTCACTCGTGATGAGCGCCTGAAAACCGTCGAGCGAACGACGCGTCCACGTTTCCGTCGTCCCGTTGTCGAACCGTGAACCGACGTTGATGCCCAGTGGCAAGTTGACCGAGCCGCTCGCGCCGAACTGCTTGACGCGGCCAGCGGATGTCGCGAGCCTCGACTCCAACCCTCTGAACTCATTCACATTTCCCAACCCGAACTGATACCCCGTACTGGGCGAGAACACCGTGTTGTCGTAGTTGGAATTGAGACTCTGCGACCAGCGCACATCGATCGGGGCAAAGAACCGGCCAAGTGTACGCAGTCTCGCCTTTTCGGGCGTGGTGTTGAGAATCAGCCGACCAAGGTCGATGGTGGCTCCGGTGCGCCAGGTTTGCGCCGCACCCAATCGTTTCGGCAGACGGAACGCGCCCGTACTATCGCCGTCCCGGAGCAGGGTGCGTGCGTTCGGATCTTTGTTGAGATCGAAGCGCGAGGTGAAGTCAAACTGCGGACGGAACCAGAGCGAAATGTTCGGGGCGAACGTGATTGCGGACGTGAGTGAACGCTCGCGTTCCAATCCCACATCTTTGCCCAACACTTTCATTCGTTCGGCCGCCGCCGCTTGCCCGCGATCGGCGCTGTCGGCGAGTGCCGACTGAGCGCGGTAGTCGCGCAGGTCGAGCAGTTGCCGCGCATCCATGCTGGCGGAAATTCCGGCGGTCGGCTGGAATTCGATACGCGCGTTATTCTGCCAGAAATTCGAGAGGCCATAGACGACCTGACCTGTATCGGTTGGCGATGCTGCAGACTTGGTGAATGACGTCGATGAATTCGTGTTACGCGCCAGTGAACTCGTCAGACGGAACTGTGTCGGCTTCCAGCGGAATTTTTGCGCGCGGAATGCACGCACGGCGTCGCGATCCTGGAGTGATTTGGGGAGAATGCCCAACAGTCGATCAATCGCCCAAGGCAACGAACCGTCGCGCGTATCGTCGGTCATGACCAGACTGCCACCAACGACGTAGTTGCTGTTCTTGGCCGTCTGGAAGGCGCTCTGCGATTCACCGTTGGACCACGCACCGTTGAGCGCGAGCCCATTCACCAGCGGCGCGTACCAGCCCTTGCCGAGTGGCGTCGCGCGACGCAACGCCATCGAGTAGCTCACGCGCCGGTCGCTCGGATTGCGCAGACCGTTGATGCCGCTGGCCCGTACGTCCGATCGATTGATGAAGAGTTGCTCGACCCCGGTACCCGAGTAGTCGACGTTGAATGGCAAGACGATGCCAAGTCGTGCCGGCAGCATTCGTTCGAGGTGCATCGTCGTGCCGAGACTGACGCCGCTCGTGGTCAGGAACGAGGGCGTTTCACCAAGTTGGCGGAAGTTTGGATCGCGGCGACTGAGATTGAGTCTGAAATCGGCGAGATCACCAGCGTTCATCGCGAGCCCAAGTTCGCCGGCAAAGCCGATGTCATCGACCACATCGGAGAGACGCACATCGTCGATCCACAGTTCGAGCGAATCGTTGGCCATGATTGCGGTGCCACTGCGCCCCACGCTGTCCACGCGAATGAACCCGACGGCCAACTCCTGCACGCCGGCAAGATTGGGTGGCGTGACGCTCGGATCGGCGCTGTAGACGATGTATCCGTCCTGACAGACGGCGTAGCGTCGCACGGTGATACCACGTGGC
>JBKJTE010000294.1:0-9220 GCA_046590495.1 Gemmatimonas sp.
CATGGCCGACTTGGCGTCGGTCAGCCACACCGCGCGCGGGTCACCGGCTCCCGCTGCAGGCTTGGATGTTACCGCTGTCGCCTGTGCATAGAGCGACGGTGCCGCCGAGGCAAAAGCCAACAGCAATGCACCGCTGAGCGACAGAAACGCGCGCAACTGTGAAGCGCGCAGTGACCAACCGGTGCTGGATATGCCTGACATAAGACTTCCGGGCGAGAGTAGTGACGCAAACAGGTAAATCGAGCGCTGTGGCCGAAACCTCGCCCAGACGCCGCCAGCTGTCTTGAACGAATGCGACGCCCGGCCAAAATCCTCGCCGCCGCGCGGCTTAGTCGATCAACCGCTCGTGCTCAATACTCTCCAACCGGGCGCGCAGTGCGTTTGGCGCAAACCGGGTGAGACGCGCGACCTCGCGAGTGAAGTGCGCCTGGTCTGCAAACCCGCTCGACAACGCCACACCCGACCAACCACCCACATCAGGCCCGGTGCCATCGGTCACCACGCGCTTGATCGCACTCCGACCTCGACGCAGAACGGCAAACGCTTTGGGTGACAGACCAACACTGGCCGCAAATCGTCGCTGTAACACGCGCGTACTCACGCCCACGTCATGCGCAATGTCGGCAATGGCGCGCCGTCCATCCGTCGCCACGATCGCTGCCACTGCACTTCGCACCACCTCGTCGATGCCATCGGTCGACACCACACGACTCGCGATCCACGCGTCCAGACACGCGGCAACGTCCCCTTCGCGCTCAAGCGGTGCGACGGCATCGGCCAAATGCAGCACGGCGTCACCGACGATCGTCTGTGCCGGCACATTCCGCCCCTTCAAATCAGCGGCAGCGACGCCGAGCCACCACGCACCAGCCTCGGGACGAAAACGCACCCCCCAGTAGTGCACGCCCTCGTACAGCGGCACTTCGAATGGCGTTTGCCGCACGCCAAGCAGATGCGCACCTGCCCCGCGCGCCGCGACTTCGCCGTGTGCATCGATGCAAACCAGCGTGAGCGAGATACAACCGTCAGGCCAGACGCGATGCACAAACGCCGGATCCGGCAGCGCGCGCACCGAGAACCCCCAGTACGTGAGCGCGATGTCGCGCACCGACTCACCCGGTGCGAATTCGACGTAGCTGAACGGACGTTCCGACATTGGTCGCAACCGCTCTGCTACTTCGTCTGCGGCCAGCTCGCGGTGATGACACTCTTCAATCCACCGCGCACGTTGAAGTCACCGACGACCGTCATGTGCTTTGGCTCGCACGACTCGACAAGGTCATCAAGAATTTTGTTGACGGCGCGCTCGTAAAAAATCCCGTCGTTGCGGAAGCTCCAGAAGTAGAGCTTGAGGCTCTTGGCCTCGATGCATTTGGCAGCGGGACGATAAGTAATGCGAATGGTGGCAAAGTCGGGGGCACCACCTTCGAGGAGCGTCAGTTCGGACGCGTCACTCTCGATTCCACCCAACGGACAGAGCGACGTGAACTCAGTCGTCTCCATGAAAATCTCGTAGTCCCGGTCCGCATACGGGTTCGGGAAGGTCTCAAGCAGCTGGGGTTTCGGCATGCTGGAAAGTAACGGAGCCGAGAGCGGCCGAGGAGCGACGGGCGAGACTCAACTGCAGTACTGGGTTGGCAGTTCGAGTGTCGAGTTACCAGTCACTGCGCGCCGACGGCGAGCACTCACCGGCAACTCGCTACTCAAACTCACCACTCAAAACTGCGCGGTTACAAACTCCAATCCCGCCCTCCACGCTCCCAAGCTTATGCGCCCGGACCCCGCAATTTTTTTGACCACTCCTCGAGCAACATCTTTTCCGCCGTGGTCAACGCGCCCATCCCTTGGGCGGCGATCTTGTCGAGCACCGCATCGAGTGCCGTCGCCGGCAGTGGCGTCACGGGCGCCGTCGTTGCTACAACGGGCGCTGCCGGACGGACGCGGGCCACCGCGGCCTTGCTCTGCGCGACGATTTCATCGACATCGCGGTCGCGCGGACGTGACGAATTCTTGGGGACCGGCCGCGGTGTGTCGTCACCATAGTCCGGCGCGGGCGCAATGCGGCGGCGCAACCGATCGAGACTCTGCGCGTTGGGCGTCTTGAGATAAATCCACCCCGCCACCATGCCGCCGATGTGCGCCGCGTACGCCGTGCCGCCCATGCTCCCCGAATCGATCACGGCCATGAAGATGTTCATCAACGCCATGAACACGACCAGCCAACGGACCTTCATCGGCACCACACCAAAAAACAGCACTTCGTCGTCGGGCCAGCGCGATGCATAGGCGACCGCGACACCAAGAATCGCCGCCGATGCGCCGACGAGCGCACCCCCACCACGCGAGAACATGTAGTGGAACGCCCAACCGCCGAGTCCACACCAGAGGTAGAACCAGGTAAAAGCGCTGCTTCCCCACGCCCGCTCGACGCGCGGTCCAAACAACCACAGCGTCCACATGTTCAGTGCGAGGTGCATCAGCCCTGCATGCACGAACATGTACGTCACGACGGTCCACAGCGCACGTGACGCGAGATCGCCCGGCGTGTAGCCAAGCGCGCGGGCCATGTTCACGTCGCCGGTCAGCGTCGCCTGCACGAAATACACGCCAACGCACAGGCCAATGAGCCAGTACACGGCGCTTACACGGCGGGGCTGCTCGAACTCGTCGTAGGATGATGCGTAGGCCATGGAATCCGGCGAAACCAATTCAGTACGACACGACTGCTTCCATCCAGAACGGAAAGTCGCAGCACAACGTTGCATCGAGGATGCTTCGAGTTACCGTTGCACCGCCGAAAACTTGGCGAGCGCGACGATTACCCCCGTTTGCGCGCCGAATCGAGCGTCAGATGCACGATGCGCTCGCACAGGTCGGGAAACAAGATGCCGGCCGCGTGGGCAGCCAGTGGGATAAGACTGGTCGGCGTCATCCCCGGCAACGTGTTCGCTTCCAGACACCACGGCTGCCCGTGTGGGTCCAGTCTGAAATCGATTCGCGCGTAGCCGCCGAGCTTGAGGGCACTGAACGCGCGTCGCGCCTGATCCGCCAGCTTGGACTGAATCTCGGGAGACAGATCGGCCACAAACTCCTCCGCCATCCCCGGCGTGTATTTGCATTCGTAGTCGTACAGCTCGTGCACCGGTTTGATCTCGATCGTCGGCAGCACCAGATCTCCCAGAATGCCGACCGTCAGCTCCTGACCGGGCACGAATCGTTCGACCATGACCTCGTCGTCAAAGCGGAACGCCTCGACAATCGCAGCGCCCAGCTCGCTCGGCTCTCGCACGATGGACAGACCGACGGTGCTTCCCTGCTTGGACGGCTTGACCACCACGGGCCAGTCGAGCTGTCGCCCGACTTCGGCCGGATCGAGCCCTTCAGGGGGCGACATGAGCCAGTTGGCCGTCGCGACGCCCGCGGCGCGCAGCACAACTTTGGTGAGGTGTTTGTCCATGGCCAGCGCGCTCGCCAGATGACCGCTACCGGTGTACGGAACGCCGGCCATATCCAGCACCGCCTGCACGGTCCCGTCCTCGCCCTGACCGCCGTGCAGGGCGAGGAACACGCAGTCCGCGTCCGTCACCTCGGGGAGAGTGCCGAGTATGGGCGACAATGATTTTGATTTGAGGCCGGCCAGCGCTTCAAGACTCGGCGGGGCACTGCCGACACCGCTCGCGAGCAGGGCCGCTTCGGTCTCCCGCGACATGACGCCTTCGGCCGGATCCAGACAGATGACGGTGTGCCCGCGCTCGCGCAACGCGACCGCGATCCGGAGCCCGGACGAGAGGGAGACGTCGCGTTCGGCGGAGACTCCGCCCAAAAGGACAGTGATCTTCATGCTAGCAAAACTAGTGGGAACTGCGGGCCACGAATCACACGAATTGCGCGAATTGAACAGTGCGGACGGCGGCGTCGCGCGGAAGAGTAGGGTCTAGCTTTTCTTTTCTTGAAAACAAGAAATGACGATGTTGATGTGCGTCCGCTGGTGACCGTCGTCACACCAAACCAGATTCGCGCAATTCGCGTAATTCGTGGCCAGCTTTTCACAGCCTCGGTGACGGAGCCCGATCCTTCCGGGTACAGCCTGTCGTACGGATCGACGTCACCATCTACACAGGTTGGACCCGACAAATGCGCACCCTACTCCGCTCAGCCACCGTCGCAGTCCTGCTGCTGGCCACCGCCGCCTGTTCCAACGAGGAGCAGATCGCTGATTCGACGGCTCCGAACCAAGGGATCGTCGCCGGCACATTGCAGGTGACCGCCGCCAACTCCGCGCTGACCCTTCGCAACACCACGGAGTTCATTGTCGGCTACATGGTGGTGGACAAGGATCAGATGGTGATCGCGCTCTTCCCGCCGTGCGGCTCGCAATGCCCCACGCTCGTGCAAGGCGCGTCGGCGACCGTCAGCTACGCCAGCATCAGCGGCTACACGTCCAAATCCACGGAAGCAATCGTGATGTGGTGGACCTACGCGCGCGCGGCCGACGGTTCACTGCAGGCACAGGGCGGCGTGCAAAGCAAGAAGATTTCGCTCTAGTCGACCCAGGGAAGTCCAGGAATCATGCAGTCGCTCGACCCGGGAATTCTCCGCAAGGCCCAGCAGGGCGATCGCGACAGCTTCGCGCTGCTCGTGGAGAGCTACTACCCACGCGCGCTCCGCTTTGCGATGCAACTGTTGTCGCGTCGCGAAGACGCGGAAGAGGCGGTACAGGATGCCTTTGTCCGCGTGCACGACAACCTGGCGCGGTTCCGCGAAGATGCACCCTTCGATCCGTGGTTCTTCCGCATTCTCGGCAACCGTTGCCGCACACTCGGCGCGAAACGCAAACGACACTACGAGATCATCGACTATGGCGAACTGCCACGCGACGCCGCGATCGAGACCGAACAGGAGGTGCCGGACGAAGCTTTCACGCGACAGGTGTATCGTGTGCTCGCCGATTTGCCAGCCGAACAGCGCGAAGCCTTTCTGCTCTATCACGTGAACGATATGGACTACGAAGAAATGACGATCGTTACCGGTGCGCGCGGCTCTACGCTGCGCATGCGTGTCAAGCGTGCGGTCGACACACTCCGCGCACGACTCCGCGAAGGAGCGATCCGTGAATAACAAACAGATGACGGAAGACGCGCGTGACGACGATCTATTGATGCAGCAGGTGCGCGCCGCACTCGCGCCGATGCCATCGGTCGACCGTCGTGCCATCGCCAGCATTCTCGCCACCGTTGCGCAGCGCAAACCGACACGCATCGAACGCCTGCAAGCGCGATGGGAAGATCTGCTCGCGCACTTCAATATCTCCACATCTTCGCTGGCCCGTGGTGCGGCACTCGCGGGCGTAGCGGTGGTAATCGGCTTTGTGGCGCGTGGTGCGATCAACAACGACAGCGCGACATCGACCGGTGCGACTTCGGCCAGCGCCGTACTTCGCACAACAGGCAGCGCTCCAGCCAGTGCACGCGCGACGCCGTCAAATACCGCGCCGACACTGCAACGGGTAGACGGTGCAGCGGATCGCAGTGAACGGCGCGTACAGGCGCAGTTCGTGCTCGATGCGCGGGAAGCACCGGCCGCCACTCAACTCAGCGTTGTCGGCGACTTCAACGACTGGGATGTGAACGCTACACCGATGACACTCGAAGGCGGCGTCTGGAGCACATCGCTGCCAATGACACAGGGCCGTCATGTCTACGCGTTTGTCGTCAACGGAAAAGACTGGATCGCCGATCCGCGCGCTCCGCGCACCAAAGACGCCGATTTCGGTCGTCCGTCGTCTGTGGTGATCGTTCAGACGCCATGAAACAGACGCGGATTGTCATCGCCGTTGCGGCGCTTGGTTTCGCTCCGGCGTTGCATGCACAGGATCTCGCGGTGCCGGCGACAACCAGCGCAACGCTCGATCTCATCGACAATGCCGTGGTGCGTCTCGCACTGCGTACCCTCATCACCGATGCGGCCGCAAACGGTTTGCCCACAGGTCCACTCGTGACCAAGGTGCGGGAAGGGGTCGCCAAGCACGCCGAACCCGAACGCATTCGCAGCGCAACGAGTCTTCTCGCGCAACGCCTCGCTGTTGCCGCAAGCGCGCTTGCACCGTCGCGCTCGTCGGAAGAGTTGGCCGCTGGCGCCGATGCACTGCAGGCCGGCGTACCCTCCGGTACGTTGCGCAGCATGCGTCGCGATTGGCCCTCCAAGCCGCTCACGATTCCGCTGGGTGTACTCGCTGAAATGGTCGCCAGTGGCGTGCCGCACGCGAGCGCGTCACGACGTGTGCACGCACTGCTGGCCAAGGGCGCGACGTCAGGACAGCTTGCGTCACTCGGAACCAGTGTCCGCGCCGATATCGCGGCGGGACTCGCGCCGGATGCCGCCATGGAGCTACGCTCGAAGGGTGTTCTCTCGCTTCTCAATCAACAACAGTCGCAGATCGGTATCGCTGCGCCGGTGTCGCCACTTCGTCCGCACGACCGACCGCGCAAATAGTGAACAGCGCGCGTCGCTGCACGCTATTTCGCGTAGCGCGTTGGTAGCGACGGCCAGAGTGACGATGCGTGCACTCGTCACTCTGGCCGTCGTTTCACACGCGGGGTTCGCGCAACCCACGTCGGGTTGGGTTGAGCTCGGCGGTGCGACCATACAGCAGCCCAAGAGTTCCGGGCGCGCAGCCGGCACGGTGGGTGCGGGCGTCATGCAACGTGGTCGCCGATTTGCATTAACGGGTGAAGGCGCGCTGACGATCGCCCGCGACAGTCTTGCCACGACACAGGCGATTGTGGGCGGACGATTTGCGCTGACCCCGTGGAGTGTCAGCGAAATGGAAGCGAGTGCCACGAGCATTGGCATCGTCACGCCGGGCGCCCATGGTAATCGCAGTCTGCTGTTTCGACAGCAAGCGCAACTCGGCGCGCTGCGACTGTTCGCCAGCGCCAGCGCGGGGAACACTTCGCGCAATCAGTTGAACAGTCACAGCACGGTGCAGCAGTTTGGCGCCACTGCAACACGCCGTATCCTTGGCGATGCGTTTTCGCTCACTACGACCGTGCAACGCGCCACAACCGACGATTGGCAGTTGATGGAAGCCGCGGACTTCCGATTGCGCACCTCCTCCGAGTGGTACGGCATGCACGACGCGACGGCAGAATTGCTCTGGCAATTCGGTGGTATCGCCATCAGTGCGAGCAAGACGTGGCGCGCCGGTTTTGGTGCCACGCACGGCACCGGAAGTGGATACGCCATCGCCTCGTTGTGGCAACTGCGAGGTCCATTCACGTTTGCCGCGCAAGCCGGACGTCAGCTCGCCGATCCGTTGCGTGGTCTTCCGCAGGCGTCGTACATGTCAATGTCGATGCGCGTGCAACTTGGTCGCACGCCTAACGCACGCGTCTACGCCACACGAATTCGGGGTGCCGCGAATCGCGTGGCGAGCGATCTGTTTGTCTTTGAACCAATCGCCGGCGCCGAGTATCGGCTGGAACGCCGTGATGGCGGCGCGGAGCTCGTGCTGCGCGTGACTGCGGCGAGCGATGCCATTGTCGAAGTGGCGCACAGCGCGAACGAGTGGACGCCGCTGCGTCTCACACGGGATGGCGATGCATTTGTCGCGCGCGTAACGCTCGCGTCAGGTGCACATCGGGTCGCGCTGCGCGTGAATGGGGGCGCGTGGCGCGCGCCGCGTGGACTCTCGCGCGTAAGCGACGATTTTGGCGGCAGCGCAGGGCTGCTGATCGTGCCGTAGGGGGACTGCGAACTCAGTTTTGAGTTGGCACTTTGAGTAGCGAGTCGCGAGTAGACATCACCACAACCCGAAACGCAGAACTCACCACTTCCCACTCACCACGCTGTTGTGGTTCGGTGGTTCGTGGTGAGTTGTGTGTAACACGCGCGTTGTAACCGGAAACCCGAAACTCAAACTGCCAACTCCACACTGCTGTTGAGCCTCGGGTTTCCGGTTACAACGCGCGTGTTACACACAACTCACCACGAACCACCGAACCACAACCGCGTGGTCGCTGGAGCGTGGCGCAGAGGGTGGCGTGCCGACGGATGCGGACGACGCCGTGGAGAATGCGTCCTCGACCCAGTTCATGGCGATGTAGCGAGCCGGATGGCTGGGTGTTCACACCTTGGTGGCTAAGCGGGCACCGATATTGATCGCAGACGACGGTCCCTCGCATCCACGCACAACCGATAAAGCAGGTTTGCTCGCGCCATGCGTCCGCGATTCACGAACGTGTACACGGACACGCCTTCGCGAATAATCCAGACAAACCCGCATTTCACGAGACGGTAGTAGAGCCGCACTATCAGCCAACTACCGATCAGTGACATGATGGCGAATGCGCCAAGCGCGACCGGGAGACCAAGGTCCAAGCCACCCTCGAATGCAGGGAGCGCGAGCGCGCTCGCGGCGGCGGCGGACACAATCACCGCGAATGCGATGCCCAGATAGAGCGGGAACTTTGACGGTTGCAGTACGACACCACTGTTCGAGTGCTCGAGAAATCCGTCCTGATAGAGCACGTATCCGAAACGACCGATTTTGAGACTTGCGAGTCGGCGCTCGGTCAGACAGGCAAAGCTGTGTCGCACCCCGAAGAGAAAGCCCTGCTGACCAAAGTATTCCGCGAGTTCGATCTGCTCGGTACTGGGCACGAACTGTCGAAAGATCGTATGCAGCGCGTCCTGATCATTGTGTCGGGCGCGCTCGAGTAGACTCGATTCGACATGCAGTCGCTGATCCTTTCCCGCACTCACTGCAGCGGGTGTGTAGTCATTCAGACGACCGGTTGCAGCAGTCTCTGTTGCCATGAGCTGGTCACTCCGAGTCAGGGTCACTCAATAGCCGACCAAGAAATCCGCGAAGGCCTTTCTGCTCCTTCTGCCCCCATTGGTCGGGTGTCACATCCTGCGTATATGGGTCCGGCGAAGCGCGCGTGTCGGTTGGTGCAGAGTTTGGTGCAGCAATCGTGGCGCTCATCAAGCCAAGTTGTCCTTTGACCACGTTGGTGAGATTGGCGAGATGGCGCTCGAGCGGTGGTGAGAGCGCGTCGAGCCAATGCGGATGATGCAGGTAGTAGCGCAGGTTGCCGGTGAGCACAACGTCCGCCACACGAAACGGTACACGAAACATCTCGGCGCATGACGACGCGATGCCAACTTCGCGTTCGACCTCGGAGGAGTGCACCGAGTGCTTGCTGATAAGCACGACGAG
>JBKJTE010000403.1:0-4006 GCA_046590495.1 Gemmatimonas sp.
AACGGGAAAGTCATCGCTGTGGGCGCCAACGTGCCAATTCCTGAAGGTGCGCAACGCGTCGATGCGACCGGAAAGTGGGTTACACCCGGGCTGGTGAACGGTTTCACCACACTCGGACTGAGCGAAGGTGGCAGCCCCCAGTTCTCGGGCGGTTACGACGACTCGCAGGCGAAAGTCCCGGACGGTATCAGCGCATCGTTTGAGGCGGTGGACGGGCTCAACCCGGCATCGACGTTCATTCGCCCGGCGACGCAGGATGGCATCACAACCGTTGGTGTGTGGCCGGTTGGAAACTGGGTTGTTGGACGCGGCGCGATCGTGCACCTGAGTGGTGCAACCGTTGAACAGATGGTGCTCCAGCGCAGCGTCGGCATGTTGCTCACCTTCGATGCATCGGTCGCAAACGCCGGTGCGCGGGGCGCGATGCTTGCGCGACTGCGCGAACTGCTCACCGATGCAAAGCAATACCGACTTCGCAAGCCGCAGTACGACGCAGTATCGACACGCACATTCGCCGCATCGCGCGCGCAACTTGAAGCGTTGCAACCGGTCGTTGCCGGCACCATGCCACTCGTGGTTGTCGCCGATCGAGTCAGCGATATTCATGCGATCCTTGGCGTTGCAAAGGAATTCGCACTCAAAGTTGTGTTGCTCAGTGGTGCCGAGGCGTGGCAGATCGGGGCAGAACTGGCCGCGGCCAAGGTTCCGGTTTTTGTCGGCGCATTGAACAACATTCCGCAGTCGTTCGATGCCCTTGGACAGCGTCAGGAGAACGCATCGCTGCTGCGCGCTGCTGGTGTCGCAGTGAGTCTGATGGGGAACGGTCCGGGCGATCCGACGTCATTCAACGTGCGCAACATCCGTCAGGAAGCGGGCAACGCGGTCGCATATGGCATGACGTGGGACGATGCCTTGCGCGCGATCACACTCGCCCCCGCGGAGGCATTTGGTGTTGCGGATCGCGTCGGCGCGCTCCGAATTGGCGCAGATGCTGATGTGGTCGTATGGGATGGTGATCCGTTCGAGTTCGCGACGCGCGCGACGTCGGTGTTCATTCGCGGCGTTTTGCAAACCGGAACGTCGCGGCAGGATGAACTCACGGCGCGCTACAAAACTCCGCGATAGCAGGCACATCGCAAACGACTCCGCGAATGCCTCCGTCTGCACTCGCTCGCGTTCGCAAACTCGCGCTGTCGCTTCCCGAGGCGCACGAAGTGATCGCCTGGGGCGAGCCCACCTTTCGTGTGAAGAACAAACTGTTCGCCATGTTCGCATCCGCCGCCAACCATCATGGCGGCGGACGCAATGCGCTCTGGTGCAAAGCTGCGCCGGGCATTCAACAACTCATGCTCGCCAACCAACCCGACCGGTTTTTCAAGCCACCGTATGTCGGGCCGAGTGGGTGGGTGGGGGTCCATCTCGACAAAGAGACGGATTGGGGCGGATTGCGCGAGCTACTTACCGACGGCTACCTGAGCGTGGCGCCCAAGAAGCTCGCGGCACTGGTGGAGTCCGGGCGAGACTGAGTCTCGCTCGACGGTGAGTAACTACCTCGAGGGTGAGTAACTACTTTGACGCCACCATACTTGTGACCATGCCAAGCGCGAAATGCGGCGGTGATTTCGGCGTATCCGAAAACTCGCAAATCAGAATGTATTCGCGACCGGCCTGCACCTCGAAATCGAGTGAGCCAAGCGGAGAGGTACCGGCTTCAGCGTGCAGAACGCCCAACGCTTCGTCGAGCAGACCATCGACGTCACCGTCTTTCGCCGCAACAGCCAGCACCTGCTTGAGCGTCACGCCGGGCCTGAGCAAGGCGACGCTGATCTCATGGCGCTGCTTGCCGGTGTTCGCAAATACAAAGTGATGCCAACCGGGCGTCAGAGTTTTGGGGTACTGCGTGTAGGCGTAGTCGGTACCAACAATCGTATCGAACGCCAGTGGGGCAACGGACACCGCGGGCGTGGTGGCTTGGCGGACAGTGAACGACTTGAACATTCCCAGTTCACGATGCGTTGGCGCGCTGGCGCTGTCCCGAAAAATGCACTGAATTGCATATGTGCGACCCGGCAATAACTCGGCGGACAATACGCTCGCCGACGTGTGGCCGGGCTTTGCAAACAACACACCCACCGGTCCCTCGCGCAGCGGTGGCAGCGATTCCTTGTTGTTGACCGCATCGATGTACTGGGCGAGCGTCACACCTACCTTGAGCAACACCACATTGTATTCGTGGTCGACCTTCCCCTTGTTCGTGAACGTGAACGACGTGCGCCCGGCATCGACCGAGTCCGGCAGGCTGAAGGCGTAATCCAGCCCGATGGCTTCAACTTCGTGGGCCGCACCACTCGGAACAGCACGAACGATTGCCGGCGCAGCGCCGGTATTCACTGCAGCGTCACGAGGCGCCGTGTCACACCCGGCGGCGCACACTGCAACGAGGGCGAACGAACAGAGCGGAAAGAGTGCGCGTGATGTCATTGATCGGGGAGAGCGTGAGTAGCGATCATGGTGTTTGCGTTCCGGCAGGGCAAGTGATTGTCCGCCATGGGATACAAGTCGGCTCATACTTGAGTCCGCACATTCGGAGCGACCGGTCCCGCCGACTGTTCACTCCGGCCTCGTGACACACTGGCGGTGCCCAGCGAGTGCGCGGACATTGAGACCACGTCCCGCGTCTGCTGTGACTCGCGGTGACGGACCTGCGCTGTCTGCAGTCGAGCTCGACGGCGGTGCACACCACGACCGGCCACGACCCATGCAACTCCCGTCCAGCAACGCTCAGCGAGAATCGGAACAGGATCAGGCGCTGCTCGAGAGATTCTTTCGACACGCGCCGGTTGGCCTCGCTGTGGTCGACACTGAATTTCAGTATGTGCGTATCAACGACGTGCTTGCCAAAATGAATGGCCGGTCGGTCGAGGAACAGATCGGGAAGAAGGTGAGCGAAGTCCTGCCGACATTCTGGCCCCAGCTCGAACCGCACTACCAACGGGCACTCGGCGGCGACATGGTGACAGATCAGATGGTGAGCAGTCTGGTGCCACATGGCTCGACCGAGGTGCGTTACCGGCTAATAAGCTGCTTCCCAGTGCGCACTCAAGACCTAATCACGGGCGTCGGCGTTGTGGTCGTCGATGTCACTGACCGCGAACGTTTTCGCGACGCGCTGCGAGTACGGACAGATCTCTATGCGATGATGTCTCGCACCAGCCGCGCGGTTGTCGCGCATACCAGTGCGCAGGAGCTGTACGACGACGTCTGTCAGATCGCCGTTGAGACAGGCCATTTTCGATTCGCCTGGGTCGGTGTTCCGGATCGCGATCGTATGCGACTTGTTGCGTCGGCCGGTCGAGACGAGGGGTACATCGCGAGCTTCGTCATCAGCGTTGACGACGCCGATCCGCGGTCACATGGACCAACGGGAAGAGCGATTGCCACCGGACACTCGTTCGTGGTGAACGATCTCATGACGTCTGGCGCGACTTCGCCGTGGCACGCGAATGCGACACGCGTCGGTTTTGCAGCGGCGGCGGCATTTCCACTCAAGGAGCGCGGCAAGGTTGTCGCGGTGTTGACGCTCTACGCGGAGCATGAAGGCTTCTTTACGCCAGAGTTGGTCGAGACTCTGAATGAGATTACGCCGAGTGTGTCGTTCGCACTCGATGCATTCGTGCGCGAACGGGATCGATTACGCGACGATGCTGAACTGCGATTGCGCGATCGCGCGATTCGCGCCGTGTCGCAGGGCATCTGCATCACCGACCCACGTCAGTACGACAACCCGATCGTGTTTGCGAGCCCGGGCTTTGAACGGATGACCGGGTACACAGCGGACGAAGTCGTGGGACGCAACTGCCGTTTTCTCCAGGGCTCTGAGACCGATGCAACGGTCACGGCGCAAGTCCGCGAAGCGATTCGTGAGCGACGCGGATGCACGGTCGTCACGCTCAACTATCGGAAGGACGGCACGCCGTTCTGGAATGAATTGACGATCGCGCCGGTT
>JBKJTE010000094.1:0-4429 GCA_046590495.1 Gemmatimonas sp.
TGCTCACCCCTGCTCCAACAATTGCACCACCAACTCCGCAAAGGATTTGCCAGATCGCGAGCGGCGCAACGCCCACTGACGCGACAGCGAGTTGCGCAACGCCCAGCGGCAGCGCGCTCCAGAGCATCGAACCGATCACGCGCGTGATCAGCCGGCTTTGTCCGCCGACACTCTGTGATCTGATCACGCGTCCAATCCAAAGCCCACCGGGGAGAAACCACGCCACCAGCCAAAGGACGGTCAGCAACGGTGCAATGCGCGCGGTCGCGCCAACGATCGGCTGTATCAGCGTCCATCCGAGTGCGGGGGTCAGCGCCAGTTGGTCCGACACGGTACCGATGCGCGCATCCGGCGTCTGGACCTCGAGCGAGAGTCGTCCCGGCGTAACGACGGCCTCGATGCGCGTGGTCTTCCACATCAGCACTGAGTCGAGGGCAAACACACCACGCACGCGCAGCGCAGGGGTCTGCAGCCCGATACGACTCGCGTTGACCGCTCCACGCAGAATCAGATCGTCGGCAAACTGCAGCATCGCGGCGCGCTCGGTCACCGTGGTCGGGCCGTGCACATACACGAGCGTGATCGGCTTGTCACGGCGATCCTTCTCGTCGATGACCTGACGCAAGAGTGTGATCCGCAGGCTGTCCGTGGGTGCCACCGACGCAATGATCTGCCCGGCGGTTTTCACTCGAAGCTGAACGCCGTTCACGGTACCGCGCAGAACCGACTGCACGAACGGGCTCTCCGGGACGGTCGAGAGCCAGCTTGGCTTGACGGCATCGTCGGATGAATCGGTCGCCAGAGCGGACGGTGCCCTCACGACCGGCGCGACGGCCCACGCCGTCGCAGCCAACATCACAGACACGACGATGGTCCATACGGCCAGCAGCATTCGTGATCGACCCACGGTCGCCCCAATGAGCCGTCTCGCAATGCCGCCCGCACCGGCCATCGTCCACGCGCCGATCGCGGTGCCAACAGCGTTCGCGAGGATGTCGGCGAACGCTGACGTGCGCCCCGACACGACGCCGACTCGCTGCAGCGCCTCGATCGCCATCGATGCGACAACGCCGATAAGTAACGCCCGCGCCGGTGGCAGTCGCGAATAGACCAGGGCCGCACCGAGGGGCGCAAAGAGCGCGACGTTGGCAATGAGGTCTGACAGCCAATTCGGCCCACAGGTGAGACACCAGACGAACGGCTGCCTCGGCGCTCCCAATTGTGGCGTCAGTGTGGCCCACACGATTATCAGCGCGACAAGCAGCCACCACGGCCAGCGGCGCGTCAGATGGGTCTCAGGCACTACGTGGTCGCCACCGTGGCGAAGCTGTGCATCCCAATCCCCGTATCATCGTCGTGGCCTCGGCGAAACGTTGCGTGACCCTCAAACGTCCTCACCACAGAGCCGGCCAGGAAATTCAGATAAACGTATCCAACTCGAAACGTATTTATCGCGCGCACGATGCAGGAGTGCACACGATTGCATTGCCGTTCACCAAGTGTCCCGTAAACTGTGTTGCGTCGATACGACGGCGCAGGACATATTCCCCCGCGCGATAGTGGCCATGCCTTCCACCGACGAATGTGACGTGAGCGAAACCCGCCCGGATCAGAGCTCTTCGCGCACGCTGCACCATGTCCGCTCGCACTGTCGCGCCTGCGGCGAAGCGAACCTGACGCGATTTCTCGTGCTTGGTCCGCAGCCGCTCGCCAACGCCAATCTGCGCGGCATGAGCGACGCCGAGCACGAGCTCCGCTTCCCGCTCGACGTCTATTTCTGCGAATCGTGCGCGCTGGTGCAACTTGCCGATGTGATCGATCCGGAAGTGCTCTTCCGGCACTACATCTACGTCACCGGTACATCGGAAACGATCGCGGCGCACAACATCGTCTACGCCGACACGGTCATCAACCTGCTCGCACTCGGCGCCGACGATCTCGTAGTCGAAGTGGCGAGTAACGACGGAAGTCTGCTGCGCTGCTTTCAGGCGCGCGGCGTGCGCACACTCGGCGTCGAACCGGCAACCAACATCGCGGAAATCGCGCGATCGCATGGCATCGAAACCGTCGGCGATTTCTTCAACGGCGAAACGGGCGAACGCCTGCGTGCTGAACGCGGCCCTGCACGTGCAGTCATCGGCAACAACGTGCTCGCGCATGTCGACGATACGCAGGACTTTCTCCGCGGCGCACGCGCGCTGATCGAGGGTGATGGGCTGGTGATCACCGAAGTGCCGTACGCGCGCACCATGCTCGAACATCTCGAGTACGACACGGTGTACCACGAGCATCTCTGCTACTTCTCCGTGACGTCGTTGATGCGGCTGTGTGAAGCGGTGGGGCTTACACTCGTTCGCGTGGACGAAGTCGCAGTACACGGCGGCTCGGTGCGCATGTATGCCGGTCGCAAGGAACACTACCCTGCGCCGGGCGCCGACGTAGTGCGCATGGTCGAGCAGGAACGTGAAATCGGGTTGACGAGTCTCGCACGATGGCAGACGTTCGCGCGCGATGTCGAGGCACAACGCGCCGCACTGCGTGCGATGCTGGAGCAGTTCAAGCGTGAGGGAAAGACGGTCGCCGGGTACGGAGCGCCGGCCAAGGGCAATACGCTGCTCAATTACTGCGGCATCGGCACCGACCTCGTGCCCTACACCGTCGATCGCAGCGCGCTCAAAGTCGGCACGTACACGCCGGGCACGCATCTGCCGGTGCTGCCGGTCGAAACGCTGCTCGAACGCCAGCCTGACTATGTGCTGATTCTCGCCTGGAATTTCGCTGACGAAATCATGCGACAGCAGCAGGCGTATCGTGATGCGGGCGGTCGGTTCATCGTGCCAATCCCCTTTCCGAAGATCGTGTGAGCGTACGCCCAAGTGCCCGAGCTGCAGCCGGCTGGGCACTACTCTCGTTGATCGGATTCGGTGCGGCGTTGTCGCTCATCGTCGCGGGGCAGTCGGTCGGCTATCAACACTATCTGTCGCTTCGTGAGCTGCCAGCAAAGCCACTGAGCGTTGCCATTCTCGTTGGGCAGGCGCTGTTGGCGCTCTTCGCCTTGCGTGGCGAAACCGGCGCGCTCTTGTCGCGCGTGACCGCACTGCTTCCCGGTTGGCGTCTGCCGGTGTTTCTGCTGGCAACCGTTGGTTCGAGTGCGATCGTCGGCCGTGACCTGCCCAAATACGCGGGTGAAATAGCGCTCTCGTCGCTGATTCAAATCGTGAGCCTTGCGACGACGTGGCTTGCGGTGTCTTCAATTCCGCCCGACTCGCTGCTGCGCATTCGTGCGTTCTTCGATCGGCTGCTCGGGCCTGCCGTTCCGTTTGGTGACGACATCGCGCCGACTGTCGACAGGTTTGCAATCGTGACGGCGATCGCGGTCGGCGTGGTCTGCGCGCTGCTTGCAATTTTCGTCTATCAGCGACACCCGCACCTGCAGGACGAAGTCGCGTATCTCTTTCAGGCGCGCACCTTCGCGACGGGGCGAGTTGCGTTGCCCAATCCGCCGGTGCCGGGTGCGTTTGCGCTCTACTTGATCGGAACGGGCGCGACGGGTTGGTATTCGCCCGTGCCGCCTGGGCTCGCAGCGATCTTCGTACCTGGTGTGTGGATCGGCGCGCCGTGGTTGGTGAATCCGGTGCTCACCGGCGTGAATGTGTTGCTGGTGTATCTCGTGCTGCAGCCGTTATACGGAAAACGTGTCGCGCGTCTGTCCACGTTGTTGTTTGCGCTGTCGCCGTGGAATCTGTTTGTTGGCATGTCGTACATGCCGCACGCAGCAACGATGTTTCTCGCGCTCGCCGCGACACTTGCCGTGATCACAACCCGCCGCACCGGCCTCGCGCGGTGGACGTGGCTGGGCGGACTCGCGCTCGGACTATTGGCGATGGTGCGTCAACTCGACGCCATGGTAATGGCCGGCGCGCTTGGGCTGTGGTGCATCGGACTGGGCGGGCGCCGATTGAAGCTCTCGGGCACCGCCGGACTGATACTTGGCTCGATGCTCGGCGCTGCACCGTTGCTCGCGTTCAATCGGTTTTTCACCGGGAAGGCGAGCACTTTTCCGATCATGGCGTACAACGATGCGCGATTCGGCAAAGGCTCCAACGATTACGGCTTTGGCGCCGATCGCGGCATGGGCTGGCCACTCGATCCGAATCCAGGTCACGGCCCGGTTGATGGGCTGATCAACGCGTCGCTCAACACCGCGGCAACGCATGTTGAGCTATTTGGCTGGTGTATTGGTTCGTTGCTGCTCGTTTACGTCTTTGTGTTGCGTGGACGACTGAATCGCGCCGACAAGTTGATGCTCGGTATTGTTGCGCTTACCTGGCTCGCGTACTTCTTCAATTACTTCTCCGGTGGCCCGGACTTTGGTGCGCGCTACTGGTTTCTGATGGTCGTGCCATTTGTCGCTCTGACTGCACGTGGC
>JBKJTE010000243.1:0-4912 GCA_046590495.1 Gemmatimonas sp.
CGAGCTGATTCCGACTTGCACGGTACTCCTGCATCGAGGCCATCATGGCGCCGGTCGCGAGCACGGCAATCACAATGATCGCCACGAGCACGAGAATGAGCGCGGAGCCACGGCGCTCCTTGTGTTGCCAAGGAGAAACGGCGGTCATGTCATGTCCCGATAAGGGTATCATCGACGGTTTCTGAGTGCGACGCGAAACGCCAACGTATCTTCGACAGCTTTGCTGGCGCCTCCGACGCTTCCCGACCCACTGCGGCCGCGCGCACGCAGCACGACATCGATCCGCGCGACTTTGCTCACGTTGGCGATACTGGACACTTGGGCGCCGAGCGTATCGTACATCGCAACGGTGATCCCTCCTGTGCCGGCGGCGACGGGGGGTTGGTACGGACCGCTCACCGGGACCGCGCTGCCCCATCCGCCATTGGACAGCTCTGACCGACCCAGATACCACCGCCCTGAGGCCTGCTGAGCCAAAGCATACCGTGTCTGTCGCAGCACGCGAACCGCGCTGCCGGCCATCACGGAGTCGTCAACGGCAGGCGTGACGGTCAGGCGCCAGCGATCTTTTCCAGCGTCGAGCGACGGATCGAGTAGCGCGCTCCCCACACAGGCGTTCGTGGTCAGCGAGATGGCGGTGATCGTGTGCTCCGTCCAGAAATCGCCTTTCACGCCGACGGAGTCTGCTCGCAGCACAGACACGATGTCTCCGACCGTCGGCGTCGTGATCCAACTCGTCAGCGTCATGCGGGCCATGTTCGGTGGCGCCAGTCCGATCGTCGTGGACGACGGTTTGTCGCAGATCACCGACGAACCAATGGTCGCACGAAACGAGATCGACATGTTGTCGAACGCCGTGATATCGCCCGTGGTGCTGGACAGCGCACGCAACTCCGATGGCATCAACGAGGACGCCGCGCGCAGTTCGCGGCGCACGACAGTCTGCTCGTTCATGCGCTGAAAGAAGCGTTGCTGGCCGATCATGATTTGCGTGACGATGCTGCCGACGACGCCGAGAATCGTCATCGCAACGATCAGCTCGACGAGCGTCGCGCCTCGGCGTGCGCGACCGCGTGCAGCCGGCAGTCTTTCGCCGCGGCACGGAGCATTTACACGCACGGCACGATCGACGTATAGCTGTAGCGTTTCTGGCTCGGCGCTACGGTCAACGTGAGCACGATCTGTCTGGCATTCGTGGACGAGGTGACCGTCCATGCCTCCGTCACGCCACGCGTCGTACGCGTGCCCGATGTGAGCCCCGACCCGCCAAGCGCGGTGCACGAGATACTGGCAAGCGAATCGATTCGCGCCTGCGCGACCCCGGCGGCGAGCATTTGACGCCGGCTCGCGCCAACCTGTTTCGCGATCGCGTTCGATGTGGTGAGTAGCCCACCGATTGCCACGGTGAGCAGCACTCCTGAGATCAACAGCTCGACGATCGTGGTGCCGTTGCGGTCGCGGCACGGCGCACTCGGCTCTTTCGGTTCGACGGGTTGGCGGAACCGCCGACGGGGCAGTGGTGCGCTCTTCACAGCGTGCAACCGGAGAGCATGACCAACCCAACGGCGCTGACGCAGACGGTGTCCGCATACCGGTCACGGGACAAGCGGTACTTGAGCACGTTCGCGGAGGCGGGGGTGATCAATCCGCGCTGATCAAACTGGATTGCCAGCGGAGACGACGAGACGGCGCCCAGGGTCGCGCCAGCGAGGATGTCGAATCTGATCGGGCCAAAAATCGTGATCGGCGTTCCCGTCAGTCCGTTCTTGACGGTGACGGTAGCGCTGGATGCATCGAGCGTCAGCGTGGCCACCTTCCCCTTTTGAATCGCCGCAGCGCGCGCACTGGCAAACGCGGAGGAGAGCTCCTGCCTCGCCGATCGCAGCTGACTCCGAGTCTTCAACTCGGTAATTCGCGGCAAAAGCGTGAACGTCAACGTGGCGATGACCCCCAGCACGACCATTACTTCGACGAGACTGAATCCTCGCCGGAGAAAGGAATTTCTCGGATCATGTCGGGTGAGCATCATGCGGTGGTGACGACGCACCGGCCACAATGTCACCCAACGGGCCCAGGGTCAGGGCCGCCGCGCGGCACCCTAATTCAGACCTTGTGGTACCCGATTCTGGCTGCCTCGCGGCGATCGGCACCTTCATAGATCTCGAAATCGCTGAAAAATGCGGGCGCTTCGACGAGCAGGACACGAAGCACCGCCACGGCGATGCGGCGGATTTCGAGTTCGGCACCTTCACTCGAACGCAGCTCCAGCATCGTTCGCCAGGCGCGTGCGTTGCCCGTGACGACGATCTTGGTCTCGGTGCTGTTCGGGAGCACGCCACGGGCCGCTTCGCGCGCCATTTTCCGACGGTGGACCTTGTCGTCCACCCAGCCGTAGCGGGTGATCAGCGAATCGACGAGCGCGATGTAGCTGTCGAGCGCCGACGTCACTTGCGCGCGCCACGCGGTCTCCAGTGCGGCGTCGCCGATCATCGCCGGCGGCATCACGAAGCAGGCCGCGCTTTCGTCGACATAACGCTGCGAAAGCTGCGAGTACGCGAAGCCGGCCCGGTGGCGCACCAGTTCGTGGGTGAGGGAACGACTCACCCCTTCGAGCAAGATCGAATAGTTCGCATGTTCGAGTACGCTGCCGTGCCCCTGCTTTTTGATGTTCTCCAGGTACTCCCGCGTGCTGCGCTGCGCCGGATTGCGCTGGCTCATGTAGCACAGCCGGCCGGCGAATTCCGCCAGGCGCTCGCCATCGGTCGACTCCCCCATCCACTGCACGGGCATGTGGCCCGGCTCGACGAACTGCGGACGGGAGAGCACCGTGACGGTGGGCTCCATGAGGATAGCGCTATCAGCGAGAGGCATCGCGTACGATCGGCAGAGGGGAGTCGCAGGCAAAACGAAACAGACGTGGGTGAGACGAGCCGCGAAAAGATAATGGAGACGTGTCAGGCGTAGTCGAGTCGGAACCGATTCCACCCGCGTTCGCGCTCGATCGTGTCCAACGCGGCCCGGGCTCGCGGGTCAAGCGGCGGGGCATCCGGATCGTGCCGCAGCTCGCCGATGGCGACGTCGCCCGCCAGCGCGATCTTGCACCCCGGATTGAGTACCCCCGACGGATCGCCGGCCGCCTTGATGTTCGCGAACGCTGCCCGCGCTTCGTCATTCCACACTCGCGACAGCAACGGCGCCCGAAGCCGTCCATCACCATGCTCGCCGGCCAGTGTCCCACCAAATCGCGCCGTCAGCTCGCACACTTCGTCAAGAATGCCGCGGACCCGGTCTCGCCATCCAGCGCGCGTCACGTCCACGAGCGGATTCACGTGCGCGTGCGCATCGCCCGCGTGTCCGAAGATCACGCCAACCATCTCCTGTCGATCGAGCGCCGCCCGGACGCCGCGTACATATGCCGGATAGTGCGCACTCGGCACACAGCTGTCCTCGATGAACTGCATCGAGCGGAGTTTGGGCGCAAGGCGCGACAGAATCGGACTCGCCGCATGGCGCAGTGCCCAAAGCTGGTGCTCAGCGAGCGGATCGAGCGCGGTTGCAACAGTTGTGGCGCCGTGCCTTCGACAGCTGCGCGTGACCGCGGCCAGTGCGTCGTTGGCCGCTCCCTGGTCGTGCCCCTCCACCTCGATCAGCAGGACCGCTTCTGCGTCGGCCGGGATGTCGGTTTCGCCACCACTGACCGCTATCCGCAGGAATGTGCGGTCGAGCAGTTCGCAGGCACTCGCTCCCGCATCGCTCGCTTCGACGGCACACGATGTCGCCGCTTCGAGCGACGGGAACGTCGCGAGTACCGTCGCAGTCGCGCCGGCAATGGGAATGAGCGCGAGCTCAATCTCGGTGAAAAAGGCAAGCGTCCCCTCGCTCCCCACCAGCAGGTCCACGAGATGACCGTCAGGCGCGAGCGCGGCCGCGATGCCGTAGCCGGACGATTCCTTGCGCACGCCCGCATGCGAGAGCGCGCCGATGTCCGCGTGCGCGCGCAACGCGTTGAGCGCTGCGACCAGTCGGGCAACGGCCGGCACTTCGAGCGGTGGAGCGTCGCCGCGCCGGATCCACGCCGCGGTCCCGTCATCAAACACGCAGTGTAGCCCCGTCACCCACCGTCGCGTCGCGCCGAACAGCAGCGTGCGTGCGCCGGCCGCGTTGGTGCCAACCATGCCGCCGATCGTGCAGAACGCGCCGCTCGACGGGTCGACCGGGAATCGCAGGCCGACGAGGCGCGCCGCGGCGTCGATGTCGCCGCGGAGCGCGCCACAGCCGACGCGGATGCGGGCGGTCGCGCCCCGCAGCGGATTAGACAGCGGATTCGCCAGCGGTTTAGACAGCGGTTTAGACAGCGGTTTAGACAGCCGATTGGACAGCGGGACACCACCGCCAAGCTCCACCGCACCGACCTGCCTAAACCGACTGAGATCGACGATCACCCCCGGCCCGACCGCGCCCGCCGCCATCCCGCTCCCCGACCCGCGCGCAATCAGCGCGTACCCTCCACGCTTGGCCCAACGCACCAACGTCGACAGGTCGTCCACGTCCGCCGGAACCGCCACCGCGGCCGGGAGCGCGCGCGCAATTCCGGCACCCTCCGCGTACAGTCCGCGCGCGTGCAGGTCAGTCCGGAAAATCCCACGAAATCCATCAGGCGCATCGGCGTCGTGACGCCACGCCTCGGCCACAGTCGGTGTTGAAGGCAGTGCTGCAGGCAGTGTTACAGGCGGCGCTACCGGCGGCGCTACAGGCGGACGCGTTACGCCGACGGCAGACGAGCCAGCTGGATCGGACAGAGAATCGTTCATCACGCAGTCTCACCCACTCGCAAACCCGCAACAAGCTCCACTCACCCCCCCAGCCCCCAGCCCCCAGTCCCCAGCCCCCAGCCCCCAGTCCCCAGCCCCCA
>JBKJTE010000274.1:0-11145 GCA_046590495.1 Gemmatimonas sp.
GAGGAGCGACAGGCCATCGTGCTCGCGGCCGCGACCGAGGTCGGGCCGTCGCTATTCTATTCCCTCCTGATCATCACCGCGTCCTTCATTCCGGTGTTCACGCTGCAGGGGCAGGAAGGGCGATTGTTCACGCCGCTCGCCCTCACTAAGACGTTTGCGATGGCGGCGGCGAGCCTTCTCAGCATTACGCTCGTCCCGGTGCTGATGAGCATGTTCATCCGCGGGCGCATCTTCGCGGAGAGCCGCAGTCCGCTCAGTCGCTTCATGATCTGGGTGTACCGTCCGGTGCTGCGCTGGGTACTCGCCCGACGGTGGTTCGTGATCAGCGGCGCCGCGGTCGCGTTGATTCTTACGTGGATTCCTTTTCAGCGTACGGGCAGCGAGTTCATGCCGCCGCTCGAGGAAGGGACGATGCTCTTCATGCCAAGCACGCTGCCGGGCATCAGCGTCGCGCGAGCCCGCGAATTACTCCGACAGCAGGATGCCATCCTGCGGTCGTTTCCCGAGGTAGCGAGTGTGTGGGGGAAGGCGGGTCGCGCCAACACGGCCACCGATCCCGCCGGCCTGGACATGACCGAGACCACGATCGCCCTCAAGCCCAAGCGCGACTGGCGGCCAGGGATGACATACGACAAGCTCGTAACGGCCATGGATTCCGCCGTCAGGCTGCCCGGCGTGACGAATGCGTGGACGATGCCCATCAAGGGCCGCATCGATATGCTGGCCACGGGGATCCGCACGCCTGTGGGGATCAAACTGTACGGGCCCGATCTCGCGGTGCTCGAGCGACTCGGCATGGAAATCGAGCAGACCGTCCAAACGGTTCCGGGCACGCGCAGCGTGTTCGCCGAGCGTGCGGTGAGCGGCTACTACCTCGACATCGCGATCGACCGTGCCGCCGCCGCGCGTCACGGCCTCAACATCGACGACATTCAGATGGTGATTGCGACCGCGATCGGTGGCATGACCATTACGCAAACTGTCGAAGGTCGCGAGCGGTACGGCGTGCGTGTGCGCTATCCGCAGGAACTGCGCGACACGCCTGAGCGCCTCGCTGCCGTGCTCGTGCCGGCCATGCACGGTTCGCGCGGGGAGCGGTCCGGCAGCCCAGGCCGGAGCACAATGGCGCGACCTGGCGGTATTTCGGCAGGCGGCGGTCAGGCGCCTGGCATGGCAGAGGGCGCGGTGCTGCAGATCCCGCTCGGCCAAGTCGCCACGATCAGACCGACGGCCGGCCCGATGGTCGTGCGCACCGAAGACGCCCAGGTAACCTCGTGGGTTTATGTCGACGTTGTCGGGCGCGACATCGGGAGTTACGTGGCGGAAGCACGCGACCGCGTCACCGCGACCGTGCGGCTGCCCCCCGGCTACAGCCTGATCTGGAGCGGACAGTACGAGTACATGGAGCGCGCCAAGGCGAAGATGCAGCTGGTGGTGCCCGCGACGCTCATGCTCGTCTTCCTCCTGCTCTACTTCAATTTCCATAACGTCGGCGAGACGCTTGTCGTCATGCTTGCGATCCCGTTCACGCTCGTGGGCGGCGTTTGGTTTCTCTGGTTCCTGGACTACAACTGGTCGGTCGCTGTCACCATCGGATTTCTCGCGCTCGCCGGCGTGGCGGCCGAGACGTCGGTGATCATGCTGGTGTATCTCGATCAGACCTGGCGCGAACGCCGCGCCACAGGCGCACTGCTGACGATGACTGACGTGACCGCGGCGATCATGGAAGGCGCCGTGCAGCGTGTTCGGCCGAAGATGATGACCGTAGCGTCCACCATGATTGGTCTGCTGCCGATTCTGTGGGGGACAGGAACGGGCGCGAGCGTCATGAAGCGCATCGCGGCGCCCATGATCGGGGGGATGATCTCGAGCACCGTGCTCACGCTGCTGTTGGTTCCTGCCATCTGGTCGCTGATGAAGCAGCGGGAACTCGCGCGCGAGGTGCACAAGCCGGTCGCACACAGTGGCGCGACCACGGCACCGGAGCGGCCGCATGTCGTCGCCGGTTGACGCGCGCCTGACGCCGCCGTCTGATGACATCCCCGCAACCAGCCGCGACGCGGCGGTCAACGGCCTGACGTCGGCGACGGCCGCGCAACGGCTCGTGGAGCACGGCCCGAACGAGATCGTACGCGATCAGCGCACCAGTTGGGCGACACTACTCCTGCGCCAGTTCTCGAGCCCGGTCATCTGGCTGCTTGTCGGCGCCAGCGTCGTGTCGGCCCTCGTTGGTGAGCTGCTCGATGCCGCGGCGATCGGCGCTATCGTCGTGATCAACGCGGTCATCGGATATCTGCAAGAGAATCACGCCGAGGGCGCAGTGTTCGCGCTGCGTTCGATGACCGCGCCCCAGGCGCGTGTCCGGCGGGATGGCAGGAATGCGCTCGTGCCCGCGAGCGGCATCGTCCCCGGCGACGTGCTGGTGCTCGAGGCGGGCGACATCACCGCCGCAGATGCTCGCCTGCTCACTGTACACGCACTCGCCGTGAACGAGGCCTCGCTCACGGGCGAAAGCGTGCCGGTTGAGAAGCAGCTGTCACCGACGACGCCGGATACTCCGCTGGCGGAGCGGCATGACTTCGTCTTCATGGGCACCTCGATCGCAGCGGGAACCGCACTGGCCGAGGTCGTGGCAACCGGCATGCGGACTGAGCTTGGTCGCATCGCGCATCTGTTGTCGTCGACCACGCACACCGTGACCCCGCTGCAGCAACGCCTCGCACGCGTCAGCCGCACGCTCCTTCTGATCTGCGGCGTGATCGTCGCGGTCGTGGCCGGCGCAGGATTGGTGCGCGGGTGGCCGCCCTTGCAGGTGTTCATGGCGGCGGTCTCCCTCGCCGTGGCGGCGGTGCCTGAGGGGCTGCCGGCCATCGTCACGATTGCCCTCGCAGTTGGCGTGCAGCGTATGGCAAAACGCCAACTGCTGGTGCGCCACCTCCCGGCCGTTGAGACGTTGGGATGCGTCACTGTCATCTGCACTGACAAGACCGGGACTCTCACGACCGGCGTGATGGCCGCGCGCGAGCTGTGGGGCCCTGATCAGCTCGCGCTGCTGGGCGCGGCCGCGGCGTGTGCCGATGCGGAGTTGGGGCTTGAAGGCCGTCCAGGCGTCGGTGATCCCACGGAAATCGCGATCCTCGCTGCCGCGTTCGAACGCGGTATCCGACGCGAGGACATCGAGCAGCGGAATCCCAGAGTGACCGAGCAGCCCTTCGATCAGGCGCTCAAGCGCATGAGCATCACCCGTGCAGACGGCAAGGTCTACATCAAGGGAGCCGCCGAAAGTGTGCTACCGCTGTGCGACGGTGACGCGACGTCGGCGCAGGAGGCGAACGCGCGCATGGCCGGGAGCGGATTGCGCGTACTCGCTGTGGCGGTCGCACCCTCCGGTACGGCGCGTGCCAGTTTACTGGGGCTCATCGGGCTGGCGGATCCCCCGAGGCCCGAAGCCATCGCCGCCGTCGCCGATGCACGACGCGCGGGCATCACGACGGTCATGATCACGGGCGATCACGCAGGTACCGCGCGCGCTATCGCGCACGAACTCGGAATCCTTGCCGACGGCGACGACGAGCAGCGCGTCGTGCATGCGCGCGCGACGCCGGAAGACAAGATCCGCATCGTCGAGGAGTGGAAGGCGCGCGGCGCGATCGTCGTCATGACCGGCGACGGCGTCAACGACGCCCCGGCCGTACGCGCGGCGCATGTTGGCATCGCGATGGGACGCACCGGCACCGAAGTTACCCGCGAGGCGTCCGCGATGGTGCTCGCCGATGACAACTTCGCCAGTATCATCGCCGCCGTGCGCGAAGGCCGCGGCATCTTCGACAACATCAGGAAGGCGCTCGTCTACCTTCTGGCCGGGAACACCGGCGAGCTGCTCGTGATGCTCATCGCCGCCGTGAGTGGACTGCCGCTGCCACTCCTGCCCCTGCAACTGCTGTGGGTCAATGTCGTGACCGACGGCCTACCGGCGCTCGCGCTCGTGGTCGATCCCGCAGATCCCGATGTCCTCCTGCGGCCGCCGCGCGATCCCACGGAACCGATTCTCGGGAAAAGAGAATGGCAGGTGATCTTCACCACGGGTCTGCTGCAGACGGCCACCACCCTCGGCATCTTCGTCTGGGCGCTGCGCGCTCGAGACCTGAGCGAGGCAAGAAATCTTGCTTTCAGCACACTGGTATTCGGTGAGCTGTTCCGCGCCTTCGCCGCCCGCAGTCCCACGCGCCTGTTCTGGGAGGTAGGCGCCTTTACAAACCTGCGCCTCCTGGCGGTCGTGGTGTTGTCCGTCGTCATGCAGCTGGTCTTGCATCACACGGCTATCGCCCAGCGGGTCTTGGCCATCAAGCCACTCTCGCTGAACGATTGCATCCTGACCTTGCTGGTCGCGCTCATCCCGGTGACGCTCACGGAACTGAGCAAACTCCTGCGCCGGCGCAATTCGCACGAAGGACCACAGGCCCAACCTCGACGCAGTTCGGCGTGACGGCCGTCCAGTAACTCAACGCGTCAGCCGCGCGATCAGTCAGCGCGCACGGGCGCGGACCACAAGCGGCCGCACTATAAGCTGCCGCACTACAAGCGGGGCAACACTACAGCGTCGGTTGTTCTTGGCGGTCCCGGTTCGGCGAGCGGAAAACCGCCGAGCTTTCGGAACCGGAGGTGCAGAAAAATCAGGACACTCAGGATTGCGGCAAAGAAGCACCACACAGATACCAGTGCGTGAGCATAGAACGCATAGGTTCCGATGAAGGAGAGCAGCGTGCACACGCCAAACAGCTTGACGAAAGCGTGGCTGGAAAAAAAGCCGGTGAAGCACGTTGCGGCGACATACAGGACGATCACCGGCTTGATAAAAAAGTGGGGTGACTGGTATGCGATGTGCATTCCCACGATTTCGGCGACCACTGGGCGCGTCACGATGAAGTACAGGAGGTAGAGACCTACTGCGAGACCGATCATCTGAAAACACACCATCGCGCTACGCCGCCACGGCTTCGCCTCGAGCGCCCAAAAGGCGAACGGAATGTAGATCGGCCAGAGCACGTGCGAAAATACGGAGTAGACATACGTCGCCCCCTTCGCAAGCTGTGGCGCGTCTGTGCTGAAGGTGAGCCACACGATCCCTTCGATGAGTTGCTGCACGCCGAATAGGAGCGGGACGATCGCGAACGGCACTTCCGATCGTCGCTCAGTTTTCGTGAGCGTGACGGCGCCGATCGCGGACAGGACCGTCCCTGCGGTGAAGCTGGCTGTGGCGGAGAAGCACATGTGTTCAGACCGGTGGGAGTGGACGCACGAGCACCCTCACCAGGCTCGCTCGATGGTTCAATGGTGCCGTCATGCGTGCGAGCAATGCACCACACAGTCCACCGCACAATCGAAAAAGCGCCGCACGGCGCCGGCGACGTCGTGCGCGAGCGCTCTCGGCGATCTCGCGTGCTCCGAAACGCGAAGCACGCGCCTTCACGGCCGCTACTTTTTTGCGCCTTTCGTTGACGTTCCCGGCTTCGGCATTTTGCTCATGTCGTGTCCGGCGTGGGGATCTGGTTCCACCGGCTTTCCCGAGGCGCCCTTCATCGGCATCTCCTTCGGCATCTCCATGGACGTGTCCCTCGGCTTCTTCGCGTCCTTGGTCGAGTGTCCCGTGTGTTCCGCCATGGTGTGCTCCTGTTGATGAAACTTGAAATGCGGCCTAACGATGGGTTGCAACGCTGCGGTGCATCGTCACCGGCCTGCGCTTCCGCGGTTTCGTCGCGCGGGAGCGTACGCGCCAAACACGACCCCGATGAATGCGAACCAGAACAGCCACCACAGCAAATGCATGCCCCAGAAGTGATATCCGTCATACATGTGGAACATGATGCCATCCTGTTTGCGAGGATGCGTCGCAATTGTGCTCGACGCTGAGTTCGCTCGTACCCCGATCTTGGCCGGACCTACTTCACCGCGCTCCTGCCCAAACCATCCTCCGACGCGGATCGGCGAGGCATAAACGCACCGCCCAGACGCGCGGCGTTTCGAGCGCACAGATTGGCGCACGCCCGTGACTTTACGTGGAATAAAATTTGCTACGAGGCTCGGTACGTGTCTGTGCGCTGACGTACCTACCGCGAACCCGATATCCACCCGATGCCGCTCGGAACAGCTCGTCATCTTGCCCTCAGCAACCCGCACGCGGCTCAGCCGAGGCGCGCGGACCCGAGTCGGAATGAATTGCTGGCGCAGATCCCCAACGTCGAGTTGGCGCGCTGGCAGCCACATCTCCAGTTAGTGGACCTTCCGCTCGGCAAGGTCCTGTACGAGTCCGGCGCTCGCATGTGCTACGTCTACTTTCCGTTGGACGCGATTGTGTCCGTGCTGTACGTGCTGGACAGCGGCGCTTCAGCAGAGATCGCCGTTGTAGGCCGCGAAGGGCTCGTCGGGATCGCACTCTTCATGGGCGGAGAATCCACAACCAATCGCGCCGTAGTGCAAAGTGCCGGGCGCGGTCTCAAGCTGCGAGCGAACATCATGATGCAGGAGTTCAACCGGGCGGGTCCGGTGATGCATCTATTCTTACGCTATACACAGGCGCTGATCACGCAGATGTCGCAGACGGCGGTGTGCAATCGCCACCACTCGCTCGATCAACAGCTCTGTCGCTGGTTGCTGTTAAGTTTGGATCGACTCGACACGCTCGAACTGCTCATGACGCAAGAGCTCATTGCAAACATGCTCGGCGTCCGCCGCGAAGGCGTCACCGAAGCGGCGGGGCGGCTGCAGCAGGCCGGACTCATTCGGTATCGCCGCGGCCACATCGCGGTGCTCGATCGCGGTGGATTGGAGCAGCGCAGCTGCGAGTGCTACGGCGTCGTAAAAAAGGAATATGATCGGCTACTCCCTCCGACGATGGCCACGTAGCGCGGTGCTACGAGCGCTTGGCTCGCGACGACCAGCGAATCGCGCGAATACGCCATTCGCCGCCGACTCGCGACAACACTATGAGCTCGGCACCAACCGAATTGATCGCCCGCTCTTTGAACGTTCCCTGCGTTGAACTGGTTGACGAAACCCACGCCGCATCGCCGACAATGACGACGTGCGCCGGACCGCGCACTGCCCGCACCGCGCGCGCATACGCGATATCGGCCGGAATATGATGCTCGCGATAGTCGGGAAGTGTTTCCGATCCACCACTCTCGAGAATCGCGACGTCTGGCGCCAACAGTGCCAGAGCCGCGATGCTGTCGCCACTCGCGAGCGCGCGATGGAATTGTTCGACCGTGCACAAGCCCGCCGCCGAATCACGCGCCGCCTGCGCCGCAGCATACGTCGCGGTTAAAGACATGAGAGTCGCGCAGGCGACAACGATCGACACGACGCCATGAACCACGCGAATTGGCGGGGGAACAGGCATGCGGCGCGCCAGGAAAGGAAATGAACGTAGGTTGCAACTGCTGCGGCTGCCGCTCGTGTGGCGCCTCAGCACGCCGAAGTCCGAGCTACCGCAACATCAGGCGACGCGCGAAGAGTGGCGACCGAGCTGTCAGTCGCAAGAAACGCGGACAACAATCCTCGACGTCTCGCTGAAAAATGGCGCGCCACTTACGCATCGTAAAGCGCGGACGAGTACAGCTTGGTGACTGCGCGCTCGCTGCGGCCCGGCGTGAGGGCAATGTGGTAGACTTGCTCGCGCCTCTCTGGACCGAATCATCATTGGACGACTCACGCGTGCCCCGTGCTACGGATGCGTATCGTTCATCCGCGTGTAATCGATCCCTTGCGAGTGACAGTCTGAACACGCACCACCACGGCCGGTTGTCGAGTATTTCACAGCTCCGTCGGGCGAGTACTCAGCCCAGATCCACCCGTCAAAGCCCGCGCTCGACGAACCGCGCAGTTTCATCATTGCCGCGTACGTTGCGATCGTCGAACCGTCCGAGAGTTCCTTGACGATGATTGATGAATCGGGGAACGACGCGCCCGCGCGCACTTTTCCCGCGGCATCAAGTTGCGTCGCGGCGCGCGTATTATACCGCGTGAGCGCTTGGGCGTCGGGGTGCGGTCGAGATGAACGCGTGATCGGCGTCGCCGAGCGTTTGTAGAACGTCCACGTCGCGTCGGTCTTGCTCAGGCGGACGAGATCTGCGTCTGTGACGGCGGAGCCCGCGCCGGGCGTGAGTCCTCGGAGTGGATCACTCGAGCAGGCAACCGCGGACAGAAGAACAAGCAAAAACTCTGACGCTTTCATGCATTCTCCGGGCGGGATACGGGAGCTATCCCAAGCGCTGGCGTTCGCTTCCCGCGCGGAGGTTTTGCGTGTTAGTCAGTGGTGAGTTTATCTCGGCTTCCAATTCCCCTGCGCCACCGCGGGCATGAACTTGCCCAACCCGCGCGGCGGGAACTGCACCGTCTTCTCGCTCTCCGCACTCATGTACGCGGCCATCAGCATCTCGACGACATCGAGTCCATCGTGCCAGGTGAGCAGCGGCTTCTCCTTGCCCATGAACGCGCGGACGAAGTGACGGTCTTCAGCTTCATAACCGTACGCGACCGCTTCACTCGCGATGACCGGCATCTGTCCGACTTCGGCGTTCTGCTTCTCGACCAGATCTTCGCCGGCCTTGCCCTTTACCTGGCGTGAGAAGAACAGATCGAGTCCGGACTCGAGCGAGTTCCACTTCATCGAGTATTCGGGGCCGAGCAGTTCTGCACTGAGTCGCAGGCCAGGTCCGACGAAGCTCCAGCTTGTCGTCGCTTCGCCGATCACGACGCGCCCGTCCGGCGTTTCGAATTCGACGTTGACGCTCGCGTAATCTTCCGACGGCGTCTTCGTATAGTCGACGCCCATCGTCTTCTTAAGGATCGCCGCGTATTCCTTGCGCGACCACTTGAGCGAAGCGATGTGGCCGGTGATGCGCTTCACTTTCAGTGAGCGCAACGAATCACCCGGCGGCGTGAGCAGCTGACGGCACACCAGCAGCGAATGGCACATCATGTCGCTGAGCACACCGCCGCCCTGATTAGCACCGTTCCAGAACCACGGCATGTGTGGACCGCTGTGTTCTTCAGCAGCACGCGCGAGATACGGACGACCCGTAGCCGCTGCACCGCGCTTCCACATCAAGTGATGACCCAACGCCACCTGCGGCGCGAAATACTGATTCTCGAGATAACCGTGCATGATGCCGGCCTTCTCGACGAGCTTGAGAATGTACGACGCTTCGGCGACGCCGCGTCCGAGTGGCTTTTCGCACGCAATGCCCTTGAGCGTTCCCTTCCCCGATGTGACTGCGGCGCAGATCTCTTCGACGTTTTCGACGCGCGCGTGATTCGGTCCGTTCAACCAGAGCGCATCGATCGCCGGATCGGCGACCATGTCCGTGATGCTCTTGTACGGCTTACATTCGCCGACTTCGAGTTCGCGCGCATACTTCGCGGCGGATGCGGCGTTCTTTGCATTCGGACTCCACACACCGAGAATGTCGGCGTCACGCACGCCCTTCCAGCCGAGCATGTGAAAACGCGCGTTGAAGCCGGAACCGATGAAGCCTACGCCGAGTCGGGAGGATGACATGGTAGAGACGGTGGTGGGAGCGAGGGGGACGCGAGCGACTGTTGCAGCAAACGTTACTTCGGGGTCAGCGCGTTGAGGCGAACGATGAGCGAACGTGGATCGCCTTCGCGGACGCGATCGGTGACCGCTACCAAGTTTCCATCCGAGGAAATGCCGAACGCTCCCCAGGGGTCGCGCGCGTAGATCCTCCGCGATTCGCCGATGCGTGGAGGCATGCTCGGCGTGAAGGGGGTCGCGAACATCGACCCGCCGTAGGCCGAGTAGATGGTCTTGGAGTCACGGCTCCAGGTCGCGCCGTGTCCGCCGTTCGTGGTCACGAGGTAGCGCCCCGCGGGCACCGGGAACGCACTGACAAACACATCTTCCCGACCATTTTCATCCGACGTGTACGCCAGCCACCTTCCGTCTGGAGAAACTGCCGGTTCCTTCTCGTTGAACGGTGTCGAACTGTAGGCACGTACGACACCGGCGGAGTCGCGATGAATCACCCCAATGTCGGATCCCGCCGGTCGACCCTTGGGAAGTCCGGCAATAACGAACCACGGTCCCCACGCCACCAGATCCTCTGCGATGGTCCAATCCTTCACAACCAAGGGAGGCGTAGCTACCCCGCTCCCGTCGGCGGCGCGCACCACGAGCTCGCGCCCGCGCAGCCGGTAGACGAGCGAATCGCCTGTCGACGTCCACGCGAGCGACCCAGCGTCGTCCTCAATCGGCGCCCGTGCTGCGACACCGCGTGCAACGTCAAAGATTTGTGGGGCATAGCCGCCTCGGTCGAGCGCTGCCGTCACCGCGAAGTACGCGCCCGAGGGTGAGAATACCGGGCGTGTGAAGCCATAAAACGACTGCATGATTCGTGACACACGAACGCTGTCGCCCAGTCTGACGAACGACATGCCGCTGAGTGCTGCCGTCGTGCGGCGTGTGGCCACGACCAGCGTGCCATTTTCTGACACGGCATACTCTGCGTGCGCGAGAATTGGCGACCGTCGCACCACATCACCAGCGATGCGAACGCCTGGCCCCGTAGTGTCTCCAGTGGCGGGGTCGAACGGGTATCTCATCAGACTACCATCAACACGAACGAGCAAGAGTGCGTGCGCCTGCTCCAGATACGTCGGCGTAGTGCCAACGGCGACGTCATGCACTCTGCCTGAAGTGAGCGAACGCCACTGAATCATCGGCTCCTGATTCGTCGCGGCGCTGGTGTACAACATCGCATCTTCGGCGAGAAGCATTTGCGGTCCAGTGAATTGCACGCCTAGCGAATCTTTCGGAAACACTGGCGTGGGTGTGCCACCACTGGCTGGAACCGCCAGCATGAGCCCGCTCACGCCCACGCGGATGACGTCGTCGGTTCCCCAGGTGGCTCCGCCAACAAATCCATCGGGCAGGTCGGCGACGGACTGCGACTCTCCGGTAGTGAGTGCCATGCGTCGCAGCTGCTTGCCCGAAACAAAAACGATCTCGTCGTTGCGTGGGGAGAATGCAATGCTGACGCCGTTTTCGGTGCCGGGCAGGTGGCGTACCGTGAGGTCGGTAAGATCACGGAGGTACAGCTGCTGCTCGGCCACTGTCGCAAGCGC
>JBKJTE010000066.1:0-17856 GCA_046590495.1 Gemmatimonas sp.
TTCCACCATGGTCGTCGGCGGGCTTGTTCTCAACCGCCCGTCGGACGCGACGGGTGAACGCGCAGTGGCCAATGCGCTTGCGGTGCTGGGCCCCGCGCCTGGCAGCTGCGGCCGGTAGAGCGGGCAACACGCGTGCGGCAGCAGTAAGGGCAGAGGGCTCGGCGCCTACGCGTCCGGCAGGCGTTGCCACGCGTACAGCGCGATGAACACGTTCACGAGTAACAGAAATGCCGCCGGCGCGGTCTCGATGACCGAATCGCGCACGCGGATCCGCGTGATAACACCGAGCAGCATCAGTGCCGCGAGGCCGGCAGCGCTGAACACACCGATGATCGGCGCCGCATATCCCGCCGCTAGGCCGATGGCGCCGAGCACCTCGAGCCATCCAGTCAATGTGCGGTATCGACTCAGACCGAAGCGCTTGAACTCGACAGCCATGCCGTCGGCGACCAGGCAGGCGATGCCATACCAGAGGAACAATCCGATCGACAGAACCGTCGATAGGTGATACGCTACGGCCATGGCTGCGGCCTGAGCTCAATGGTCCGCGCGAGCTGCGACACATCACGAGATGGGGAGTCCCGATCATGGCTGCTCTGACCACGAACGACATCCTGCAGCTGCTTATCGGACTTGGCCTGCTGAACGTCTGGGCTGTGCGACGAAACCGGGCGACGACCTATCGGGGTGGCGCGTCGGCGTCGCTGCGCGAAGAGTTCGCTGCGTATGGACTGCCGCCCGCCGCGTTCTATGTCGTGGGCCTGCTCAAGATCACGGCCGGCCTGATCCTGCTCGCGGGGCTGGTGTGGCCGATGCCGGTCCGAGCCGCAGCCATCGTCGTCGCGGTGCTCATGGTCGGTGCAATTGGCGTGCATACGCGGATCAAGGACCCGGTACGCAAATCGGTGCCCGCCGCCGTGATGTTGGCAATGAGTTTGGCGCTGGCGCTGCGTACGTAGGCGCGTATCACGCGGGGTACGATTCCCGAGGGCGCCGCTGCGCGGACACGGGTCACGCGCGACCAGAGATCCTTGCCGCCCGGAATCACTGGCCGACTGCGTGCTACGGCGGCGCAACACGGACGCCCTGTGCGCCGTGTTGCGAGTTTGTTCAGATGCTCCGGCGTCTTCTGGCGATGGCGTGCAGCAGGAACAGCAGCACCAGGGCGCCGATGAACGCGGTGAAGATCACGCCCGCCAATCCGGCGAACGGTGTGTGCACCCCGAGCTGTTTGAAGATCCAGCCGCCAACGAAGGCGCCCACGATGCCAACGATGATGTCACCAATCAGGCCGACACCGCCGACGATGAGCGATGCGAGTACGCCGGCTACAAGCCCGACGATCAGCCAAGTCACGAGGTCCATGCAAACGCTCCGTTGAGATCGTTGAGATCGTTGTGATCAGTGAGGATGTACTGTGGATGATCTCGGCGCAATGTTCGCGCCACGGCCGGGCATCAAAGCTGCGAGCGCAAAAGCGCGGCTGTATGCTCCACGATCTTCTCCTGCCATGGCCGGTTCTTCCACATCTCGAACGTAATCTGCCGGGAGTGAGCGCGATCGGCCTCGAAATCCGCGATCTGCGTTGCGGCAAAGGCGCGGTCGTACACGTTCAGATTCGCCTCGTCATTGAGCCGGAACGAGCGGTTGTCGAAGTTCGTCGATCCGACCGACGTCCAGATGTCGTCCACGATCATGATCTTGCAGTGGTACATCGTGGGCTGGTACTCGTGGATGATGACCCCTGCTTCCAACAGCGTGCCCCACCGCGCGCGCGAAGCGCGGCGGGTAAGCTCGGTATCGACGAGCGGGCCTGGGACGATTATTTCCACGTGCACGCCGCGTTTGCGCGCCGCGACCAGCGTTTCGTTCGAGAGATCATCCGGCACAAAGTACGCGGCGGCGATTCGCACGCTCGTCTTCGCACTGGCAATCGACAGGAGGTACATCAGGCGAACGCTCTCGCCGCCTTCGCCCGGGTCACTGCGAAACAGCTGGGCGCTCACGTCGCCCTGTGGCGGAAGCGCGGGAAAATAGTCCTCGCCATGCAAGACGTCGCCCGATGCTTTCATCCAGTTATCAAGAAACGCGGCCTGCATCTGCGACACCGCCGGACCGTCGAGCCGGTAGTGCGAGTCACGCCAATGTTCGCTGTCCTGCGCATCACCCATCCAGGGATCGGCGATGCCGACACCACCGGTGAACCCGACGGTGCCATCGATGACAAGCAGCTTGCGATGCGTCCGGTTGTTCATCTTCGACAAGGTGTACCAGCGCGGCGGATGATAGCGTCGCACCTCCACGCCGGCCTGCTCCATGCGGTCGAGCAATTCCGCTTCGATTCGCCTGCTCCCCATCCAGTCGAGGAGCACGTGCACCTTCACTCCCGCGCGGGCACGCTCGCACAGTGCGTCAGCAAAGTCGCACCCTATACTCCCCGACCAGTAGATGAAGGTCTCGAAGGTGATCGTGCGTTGTGCCGCCTTGAGTGCCGCGAGCATTGCTGGAAAGATCGAGACACCGTTGCGCAGCGGTGTCACCGTGTTTCCACCAACGATGGGTGGGCCGAGCAGGGCGCCCATCGATCGCAGGAACTGCGCATCGCCGACGTGATACAGTGTTTCGATGCGCTCCTCAACCTTTTTCTCGCCGGACGTAAAATTGAGGACGAGGACGGTGAGCAGTACGGTGATCAGTACGGTGGCGAGGATGGTCACGAATGGGTGCCGGCGGAGAACGTCATAAGGGGCGATGGGTGAGCATCCTTCGCATCTTGGCACATTGAGTGCCAAGGGACTCGAGCGTAGCTCCACCGACCGACAGATCATTTGATCTGTTTCCCAGCCTTCAGGACAAGGTCGACGTTGCGCAGCACGGTAATGTCGGTGAGCCATCGCCGTTGGAACCGACCGGCGTTACGGGCCTATCACGATCGGCTGCTGGAGATGTGCACTCGACGCGTTGCCCGACTCTCGTCGCTCGTATCGCGTCGCTCCTGTCACACCGGCGACGGAAATCGCTCGAACCACGTCGCCACGGCCGCCTTTCACATTTATTCATATATCCACTACCTCTCACGGCGGAGTCCCAATGGTCACAGTTGGTCTGGTTGTTGAACTCGAGGCGAAAGCCGACAAGTCGGAACAGCTCGCCGCATTCCTGACGTCTGCGCTGCCGCTCGCTCAGGCCGAGCCAGCGACAATCGCGTGGTTCGCAATGCGCACGAGCCCCACGACGTTCTGGATCGTCGATGCGTTCCCGACTGACACCGGGCGCCAGGCGCACTTGCACGGTCCCATTGCCGCCGCGCTCATGGCCTCGGCCGACGAGCTCTTGGCCCGGGCGCCACGGCTGCTCCAAGCGGATATCCTGGCCTCCAAGCTGCCCGCGTAGCTCGTCGATCACGCCGCACAACCGGTCGGATCGGAGGTCGAAATTCAACACCCTGGGTCGGCGCAGGGGCAGCGACGACTGATCGAGATCGCCACTGCCCCTGCGACCCTCGTGGTCAGTAGGCGGCCAGCCCGTACGCGGTGGCCGGCACACCCGTGATCGGGCCGAGGCCGCGCAGCGTACCGTCCGTCTCTATCTCGTAGGGGCGGACAGCGCCGCCGCCCGGTGCAAGCACGATCACGAAGCGGCCGTTTCCGCTCAGCGTCATGTCGATCGGACCGCTCCCAGCGCCGGTATTTGCCGCCACCGCGTGCCGCAGCGCCACGCTGCCGTCGGACGAGATGTCGAATGCCGATACCGTGCCGCTCGCGGTGTTGGTCGTGAAGGCGAGCCGGTCGCCCCGAGCGAGCAGTACCCAGCACGCGGCGCTCTGCGTCGTCGCGGCGCTCGCCGTGATCGTCCCGATGACGCCGCCGTCGAGCGCGTAAGAGGAGACCACGCTGGCCCCGGCCGCACCGCCCGCTGCCTCGCTCACGATCGCTCGGCCCTGGTGGTCGAAAGCGAATCCGAACGGGGTCGGGGTCGACGACGTAGTGCTCCGCCTCGTGCCGAGCAGTCCGTCGCGCTGGACGTCGAACGTCGTCAGCTGATTCGTGGCCTTCTCGGTCACGAGCAGCACGCGTCCCTTCGGATCGAAGGCCGCTTGCGCGGGCCCTGCCACCGCCGCGCTGAGCGTGCGTCCCGAGGCCGCAATGGGCTGCAGGTCGCCCGCGTTCGTAAGGCGGAAACCGGAGACGTTCGAGGGGCTTCCGGCATTCAGAACGTAGACGAGATCACCGGCCACGGCGATGCTCACCGGCCGCGTGCCGCCGGACGGCTCGAGGTCAGTGGACTCAAGTCCCTGTGGTTTTACGCGAAACACGCTCACGTCATTGCTTCCGGCATTCACGACCAGCAGGAAGCGGCGATTGCCGGTGAGCACGACCGAGCCTTGAGAACCGAGCCCGCTACCGAGTCCGGCCCCGCCGGTCGGTACCGTGACTGGCGCGCCGAGCCGTCCGTCGGGGTCGCGGGCGTAGACTAGCACCGCGTTGATACCGGCGGCGTTCGTCGAGGTGAAAACCGCACCCGGGTCGGCCGCTCCGGCGATGCGGGCGAGCGAGGGCCCGTCGGCGGGTGCGACAGGGGCTGGGCCGTCGGAGCAAGCGGCGAGTAGGACGGCGGCGGCGCCGAACAGCGTGCGGTGCAGCGAGGCGTTTGACATTGGTTTCCTTTGGTGGACGTCCAGTGGGTGGATGGGTAGTGGCCGCGCGACGCGCAGCGCCCCAAAGGGATTCACACTGAAACCGCGGCGATGGGCTCACGGCCAGTTCACGACCGGCTCGGCGCGCGACGGGGGGAGGGGGCGAGGGATGACGTCGGCGCCACAAGAATCGACGAGCGCAACCAAGAGCACTGAGCGGCGCGCGGCGCCAAGAGCTCGGACTCGATCGACTCCCATGCATCTGCGTAAGTTCGAGCGATGCCACGCACCCAGATTGCCATCATCGGCGCGGGCCTCGCGGGGCTGCACGCCGGCCGCTTGCTGCGCGCAGCCCATGTCGACTTCCGGCTGATCGAGGCCCGCGACCGACTCGGGGGGCGGATCCTGACGGTGAACGACGACGGCCAGCCCACCGAGGACGGGTTCGACCTTGGCCCCTCATGGTACTGGCCACGGCTGCAGCCGGCGATCGCCGATTTGATCGAGGAACTCGGCCTGCCGGCGTTTGCGCAGCACAGCGACGGCGACGTGATCTTCGAGCGCATGTCACGCGAGGGGCCTCGACGCTACCACGGCGACGCCGAGCAGCCACTCAGCTTTCGCCTGGCTGGCGGCATCGGCTCGCTTGTCCGCGCGCTCGCCGGAGAGTTGCTCCCGGCGCACGTCCAGCTCGGCGCGCACGTGTCGGCCATGACGCTGAGTGATGACAGCGTGGAACTCACGATCCGACGGTCCGACGGAAACGTGGACAGGCTCACCGCCTCACACGTGATTGCCGCGGTGCCGCCTCGTCTGCTGGAGGCGACGGTGGCGTTCACGCCCGGGCTGGACGTGCAGACCGCGCGACGCTGGCGCGGGGCACCAACGTGGATGGCGCCGCACGCAAAGTTCGTTGCGTGCTACCAACGGCCGTTCTGGCGCGAGGCGGGTCTCGCGGGCACTGCGCAAAGCATCGTTGGACCGATGTCCGAGATTCACGACGCCACAACGGCATCGGGTCGGGCCGCGCTCTTCGGGTTCCTCGGCGTCAGCGCCGATCAGCGCGAAGCACTCGGCGATGACGTGTTGATCCGCGCGTGCCTCGACCAGTTCGAGCGGCTCTTCGGTGCCGAAGCGCGGCGCCCCCGCGCAACCTTGCTCAAGGACTGGGCGACCGACCCACTGACCGCAACCGCGGCCGATCGGGTGGCGACAGGACATGTGGCCCCGGATCCCGCACCGTGGGTGTCGGTGCCATGGCAAGCCCGTCTCACTCTCGCAGGTAGCGAGACCAGTCCGAGCGAGCCGGGCTATCTCGCCGGTGCCGTGGTCGCTGCTGCCCGCGCCGTCGACGAAACGCTGCGAAAGGTTTTCGCGTGAGACTGACGAAGCCGACCGCGATGCGACCGTCGCACGCTTTTCGGCGTCACCCGTCGCGTAGGCGGCACTGCGGCAGCACTACTTGCAGCCGCGACGGCCAGTGTGTTCACCGGGTGACGCCAGAGTCCCGCCACGAACAGCTACATCAGTCGCGGGCCGGCAAAATGATTCGCCGGTCGGCAAACGCAATCGGCGCATCGTTGATACTCGCGAAGCGCCGCGCCATGAGACCTGAGGCGTCGAACTCCCAATTCTCGTTGCCGTAGGATCGCCACCACTGGCCGTCGTCGTCGTGCCATTCATATTCGAAACGCACCGCGATGCGATCGTTACCGAAGGCCCACAATGTTTTCTTCAGTCGATACTCGTGCTCGCGCGCCCACTTCCGGACCAGGAAGGCGCGGATCGCGTCGCGGCCGTTGAGAAACTCCGCGCGATTGCGCCACTCCGAGTCTTCCGTGTAGGCCATTGACACCCGTTGTGGATCACGACTGTTCCACGCGTCCTCGGCCAGCTGGACCTTGGTGGTCGCGCTCTCGAGGGTAAACGGCGGGGTGATGGTAGTCATACGAAGCTCTCGGTGGTGGCGCGCTCGTGCGTGCTCGTTTGTGTACGGCTCAAGCCGCAGCGAGTTCAACCCGTGGGAAATCGACTTCGGTCTGTGCGACATCATTGAGGTAGTTCGTGAAGACGTTGAGCGCCACATGCGCTGCGACTTCCACCAGCGCACCATCGGTCAATCCGGCCAGTCGAGCGGTCGCGAGCGTCGCGTTGTCGACTCGGCCGCGTGTGCTGAGGATCGCTGTGGCGAACGACATCGCGGCCGCTGCCTTCGGATCCGTCGACGCACTGTGACGCGCTGCCGACAACTCGTGCACGCGTGATCAAATTCTCTCGGACTCGGGTCCGGGACACAACGTCCATTTACGATCGGACCTACTGCTTCGCCTTGTGTTTGTGCGACTCGAGCGCCGCCATAAACTCGTCATACCCAGGCTCCATCGGGCGCTGCTGCGACTGATACTCTTTCACGCCCTTCTCCAACTCGCTCCGCATAGTCGCTCCATCGAGCGCCGCAACGTCGGGATCGACACCCTGCTGCAAAAAGAACAACGCCTGCGGAAATTTCTTCAATCTCACCATGTTGAACAACGTGGTTTCGCCGCGCTCGTTCAACACGTGCACATCGGCGCCGTGGTTTACGAGGAGCAGTAGTTTGGGCACGCTCAACTCGTAGCTCATGATGATCGGATACGGGTCGTATCGCGCCTTTTGTTTGGGGTCGGCGCCCGCCTCCAATGCAATTGTTGCAATCTCAACAAACTTGTCCGGAGTACCGGTAATTGCTTCGAAACTCCAGTCCTCACCAACCTTCTTCGCATCGGCGGCGTACGGCACGCCGTTGTGCAGCAGAATGCGAAGCGCAGCCACTTTGTCGATCGTGCCTTCATCGTCCATTGCCCGCGTTGCCGCGAAGCCCAACAACGTTTCACCCGATTGATCACGCTCGGTATAATCGAGCGCAATGCCTTCGGTCTTGTATGACACCAACAGTGCCTGCAACGCGGTCGTGTCAGCCGCATCAATAGCTTTCGCGACCGCATTGAGATGCGCGTCGGTAAACTGCCCATGCTCGGCTTTCTGCGCGTCGTACCGCGCGTTCTCCCGCATTCCCTCAATGCGGCCTTGGGCCAGCAGAATGAATGGCAGCGCGACCATCAACGTTCCGGTCAGTGTGCCGAACTTCGAGCCCGATTTGGTGCCCCAGTACAACAATCCACCTGCCGCCAGCAGAATCGGTAAAAGGACGAAACCCCAACCGCGTCCGACCCCGCGTCCCGCGGCGTCATTACCCGCATCACGAATAACAATGAGCGCGAAAACAAATGCGGTGTCGAGTGCGAAACAAATCCAACCGATAATCGAGAAAACTCTGAGCACTGTCGTCACCTCGGTTGGCGCGACGTGTGCGCGCCTCGAATCGTGCGGTTCGGTTGACGCTGATGGCGCGGGCCGAATGTTCCAGCTTACTGGTTGATGCGTTGCGCGGATGCAAGGACGCGGCTCATTTGATCTGTTTCCCGGCCTTCAGGACAAGGTCGACGTTGCGCAGCACGGTGATGTCGGTGAGGGGGTTGCCACGGACTGCGATGATATCCGCGGCCTTACCGACTTCGATCGTACCGACCTTGTCGAGCACACCGAGCGAGAGTGCGGGCCAGAACGTCGCCGCACGGATGGTGTCCATCGGGTCCATACCGTAGATGCGGACCCACGTGATCATCTCTTCGGGCGTGGCGTAGCCGTGAAAGTTGGCAGGGACGCCGGCGTCAGTGCCGATGAGCATGCGCACCCCGGATTCCCGCAGCTGTTTGAACTTGGTCGCCAGCGTAGAACGACGGTTGGGCACGAAGCGATAGTACGTGAGCGTGTCGAGCCGCACGATGGACTGCTGAACATCGGCGGCGATGTCCTTGGGTAGTCCGTCGTACCACCGTAGATCGTTCACGTAGTCGGGATGATCGCGTCGCTCGCCGTAGTTGGTGAGCACGTCGATCGTCGGCGTCCAGTAGAGCGGCGGCCTGTTGCCCTGCGCGGCTCGTGCGCGCAGCGCGTCCATGATGTCCGGCGGATACTCGGGGGCGGTGGCGAGTCCGGTGTGCTCGAAATCGTCGACGCCTGCCGCCAGACCGCGGCGGATCTCCTCGGCTCGGTGCGCGTGCGCGACGACCGGCAACTTGCGCTTGTGCGCTTCGTCGACGATGGCGCGCACTTCATCCATGGTCATCTCGTCGTGATCGATGAGTTTGATGACGCTCACACCACCGTCGGCAAGCTTGTTGACCTTTGCACGCGCGTCCGCAACCCCGTTGATCCCCCAGCGAAAGACTTCGGTGCCGGGGTACGGGGCGTGCTGCAGAAACGGTCCCGAGGTGTAGATGGTCGCCCCCATCAGTTCCCCCCGATCGATCTTGCGCTTCACATTCATGATCGGTTCGAGCGGACCGCCCAAATCACGCAGACTGGTCACACCGTGCAGCAGCGATTGTCTCGCCGCTACGGGAATCACGTCCTTCTCGAGCCGCGAGGGATAGACGCTATCCCAGTGCGCGTAGTTGCCGTGCCCCACGAGCATAAGATGCGCGTGCATCTCGAATAGCCCCGGCATGACCGTCATGCCGTCGGTGCGCACGATGCGTGCGCCCGCTGGTATCGCCAGCTTCCCGGCGCGCCCCACCGCGGTGATGCGGCCGTTGGCGATCAGCACCACACTGTTGGCGATCGGCGTCGCCCCGTTGCCATCGATCAGCGTGCCGCCAACCAGCGCGATCGTGCCGTCGGGCTGCGTCATGGCGCGGCTTGCGTCGCTCGTACGGGCGACGGCTGAAGGAACTACGAACAGGCCGCCGGACAGCGCGAGAGCCAGTGCGGCGAGAAGGCGATGCGAACGGCGGGTCATGAGCGTTCCCGGAGCACAGGGTGATGGAGCGCGACGCCCACGGTCGCCGCGGCGGAGGGGTCGATGCTTCGGAATATGCCCCGCCGGGGGAGGCCACGCGATCAGAACAGGAAGACGATTTCTCTCCGGTCACGCAAGCGCCCATGCGACATGATCGCGCGCCATCACATCAGCAGGATGGTCGCGACCGATCTTGTCGCCGATACGGTCTGCGTTGCGAGACGGGGTCGCGGGAGTTGCCGAAGCGGGAATTGGGGAACAGCTTCCGCATCTACACCCGCGTTCAGCGTTGCGCGCGTTAGCCTCGCGCACGCGATCGGCGCTCGCGTTCTCGGGCGCACTGCATGAGTGTCGCCGGACCGTGCCGCGGTCGACATGATTCCATCTCCTTTCCCCGGATCGCCATGCGTCGATTGCTCCTTCGCGCGATGTCCGCGCTGCCCGCGCTCGCCGCGATTGTCACGCTGGCGGGGCCGCTCCCGGCGCAGTCGCGACCACTCTCGGCAGCCGACATTTTCGAGTTGGAGTATGCCGCCGACCCACAGATCTCTCCGGATGGCGCCTGGATCGTCTATGTGCGCCGGTGGAGCGATGCGATGACCGACCGTCGGTTCAGCAACATCTGGATCGTGCGGCGTGACGGGACCGGGCACCGACCGTTGACGTCGGGCAAGTTCAACGAGGACGCGCCTTCATGGTCCCCCGACGGCACACGCCTCGCCTTCGTCTCCAACCGCAGCGGGAGCACCCAGCTGTGGGTCCGCTGGATGGACACGGGCGACCAAGTCGCGATCACCCACGGCAACCAGGCGCCGAGCGCCCCTGCATGGTCACCTGACGGGCGACAGCTCGCCTTTCTGGAACTTGTCGCCCGTCCGGCCCTGGTCGTCGGGACACCGCTCACTCCACCGGCAGGGGCAACTTGGTCGGCGCCGCCGAAGTACACCGACCGCCTCGTCTTTCGCCAAGACCAGGTCGGTGAACTCCCTACCGGCTTCGTACACGCCTTTGTCGTCCCGGCCGACGGGGGGACGCCGCGGCAGGTATCGAGCGGTGACTACCAGCACGGGGGACAGGTGTACGGCGGCGGGGCCGTGACGTGGACCGCCGACGGGACCGAGTTGGTGCTGGCAGCACGACGCGGAGAGAACCCGGAGTGGAACGCCCGGGAGACCGACTTGTTTGCGTTCTCGGTCGCTACGGGAGCAGTCCGACGTCTCACCGATCGGTTCGGCCCCGACCAGACCCCCGCTGTGTCGCCCGATGGACGGTTCATTGCCTACGTCGGCTATGACGACCGCAAGCAGGGCTACCAGAACACCCTGCTTTACCTGATGAACAGCGACGGCTCCGGCGCGCGCGCCATCACCACAGCGATGGATCGCAGTGTGTCGGCCCCGCTCTGGAGCGCCGATAGCCGTTCGGTCTTCGTCAGCATGGACGATCGGGGAAACACCAAGGTCGCCCGCGTGGCACTCGACGGCAGCTGGCGGGTGGTGGCCCGGGACGTGGGCTCAGGAAGCTCGGCCTACAGCGGCGGGAGTTTCTCGGTCGCCCGCGACGGGAGCGTGGCCTACTCGTTGAGCACCACGAACATCCCCTCGGAGGTCGCCGTGGTGCCCGCGGCGCCCGCAGCGTCATCCTCCTCGGCCGCCCCTCCCGCTGGACGCGTACTCACTGCCCTGAACGCTGACGTACTCGCCGGGCGGAGGCTCGGCACCGTCGAGGAGATCTGGTACGAATCGTCGAAGGACAAGCGGCGCATCCAGGGGTGGATCATCAAGCCGCCGGGCTTCAGCCCGACGAAGAAGTATCCGCTGATCCTCGAGATCCACGGCGGTCCGTTCGCCAATTACGGCGATCGATTCGATGAGGAGAAGCAGATCATGGCGGCCGGCGGGTCGGTAGTGCTGTACACTAATCCGCGCGGGAGCACGAGCTACGGCGAGGAATTCGGGAACCTCATTCATCACGCCTATCCCGGCGACGACTTCTACGACCTCAACGCCGGCGTCGACGCGGTGATCGCGAAGGGCTACATCGACGAGCGTAACCTGTTCGTCACCGGTGGCAGCGGCGGCGGCGTGCTTACGGCCTGGATGATCGGCCACACGGACCGGTTTCGCGCGGCGCTCGCGTTCTATCCCGTGATCAATTGGGAGAGTTTCGCCCTCACCTCCGACATGGCGCCGTCGGCGGTCAACAACTGGTTCCCGGGCTTGCCGTGGGATAACCGCGAGAACTACGCCCAACGCTCGCTGCTCTCGGTGGTGAAGAACGTCAAGACGCCGACGCTGATCATGACCGGGGAAGAAGACTTCCGCACGCCCATGTCAGAGTCGGAGCAGTACTACAAAGCGCTCAAGATGCGCGGAGTGGAGTCGGTGCTGGTGCGGGTGCCGGAAGAGCCGCACGGGATTCGGCGGCGTCCGAGCCATGAAGCCGCGAAGCTGACGACGCTAGCCGGGTGGTTCGCACAGCACCAGGCGGTCGTGCCATAGCGATGTGGTGGCAGTGTCGTCGCGGTCCACTCGATCACACGTCGCGCTCACCAAGAATCGCTCGCCGTCGTTCGGCGAGCGGCAAAGCTCGTCGCAATCTTCCAGTCCACAGCCACGCGACGGCGCCGACCACGAGCCAGCCGACGAGCATCACCCACTCGAGTGGAAGCGCCCCCTTCGCATCGACCCACGGCTGATAGATCGACAGCCCTAGCGAGAACAGTGCGCTGGCGATCGCAATCCAGATCGTCGTCTTCCCGCCGGGCACGAGAAAGGGGCGAGGCGCGTCGGGGCGAGTTACGCGAAGGCGCAGGACCCCGTAACACGTCACCACGTACGCGAAGGCGAGGCAAGCCGACGACGAATTCACGATCGGCAGCGCGGCGTTGCGCCCCAGTAGCATGACGACCGCGCCGGTTGCTCCGGTGAACAAGACTGCGTTTGACGGCGAGCCGAGGACGGGGTGTACTTCACCGAGCCACGGTGCCACGAAGCGCGCTCGCCCCAACGCATACAGGATGCGCGACCCGCAGACGAGAATGGCGTTCCACGTCGACAGGAGACCGAGCAGCCCGGTGAGCAGCACGAGCTTGCCGAGAAACTTCGATCCCAGCGCAGTTTCGAACGCCGCGGCTGCCGGGATGTTCATCTTCATGAGCGACTGCCAGGGCATCGTCATCGATGCCGACAGCACGACCGCCGTCTTGAACAGGATGCCGATCGCGATCGAGAGAAAGATCATCACACCGACCCGCTGGTAGCTGGTGCCGTTGTCATTTTCTTCCATCATCGTCGGGATGACGTTGAAACCGCCAAACCAATAGGTCGCCGTCATGAACAGCGCGAGCACGCCAGGCCAGATGGAGCCGCTCGCCGAACGCTGGAAGTAAGGTTTCAGATTGGCCGGGTCGCCGCGAATGATTCCGGCGAGGATGAAGATCGACGCCATGATAAGCAGCGCGACGACGATCGCATCCTGGGCGCGTCCCGACCACTTCACGCCGCGATAGTTGAGCCACGTGAGCACGACCATGCCAGTGAGTCCGATGGTTAGTGTCCCCGCGTGCACCTCCGTTCCGAGGCTCGTGTAGAGCACCGGTCCCTCGATGCCTGGAATGAGCGCACCGAGAATCCATCCGATCGAGATGGCCATGAACCCGACGACGGCGATGTACACGAACGCCAGTAGCCAGCCGACGATGAAGCCGAGTCGCTCGCCGAACGTCTCGTAGGCGAACGCCATTTCACCGCCGGCGGCGGGGATGATCGCCCCGATCTCGCCGTAGCAAAAGCCGATCAGGACGATGAAGGCTCCGCCTGCGGCAAGACCGAGCATGGCGCCGAGCGGGCCGGCCTGCCGCAGCCAATCCCCGAGCACCACCGCCCACCCCACGCCCACGACAGCGCCAAAGGCAAACGCGAAAAACTGGAACGCACCGACGTCACGCTTTAGTTGCGACACGATCGCGAGGGCTGAGGAGAGGGAGCGCGCTACGAGGCTTCAGTAAGTCGATGGCGTGGCCGAGAGTCCGAGCATCGTGCGCGCCTGCGCCGGCGTCGCGACGTCGCGCCCGAGTTCGTGCGCGAGCCGCACGACACGTTCGACGAGTTGTGCGTTGCTCTTGGCGAGTTCGCCGCGCTTGTAGTAAACGTTGTCTTCGAGTCCGACGCGAACGTGACCGCCGAGCATGATGGCCAGTGTCGTCATCGGGAGCTGGTGAGGGCCGACGCCCGAGCAGAGCCAGATGGCGCCGTCGGGGAACTCGCGCAACAGACCAATCACGTTCTCCGGCGTCGGCCAGCTTGCTGTCTGATAGCCCATCACGGTCTGAATCCAGTACGGCGGCTCAATCAGCCCCTGTGCGATCAGATCGCGCATGACCCACGATCCGCCGCTGTGATACGTCTCCATCTCCGGCTTCACGCCGTGCTGCTTCATCGCCGTCGCAAACTGCGATACGAGTTTGTACGAGAACGGGACGCAATCGTCGTAGATGATCTCGGGATGCGGGTCGGGCAGCGTGTCGGGGCGTGCCTTGAGGCGGAACTTGCTCATATCCGGTGTCAGATTGAGCGATGCCACCTCCGGACGCGCCGGGAGGCAGCGCAGACGCTCCTCCATCGTCATCCCTGGCCCGCCACCGGTCGTGTTGTTGATGACGATTTCGGCGCAGCGTTCACGAAGGCGGCGGTTCACCTCGTACCAGACTTCTGTAGACGTTGCCGGACGAGTCGGATGCTGTGGATCGCGCGCGTGCACGTGTACCATCGACGCCCCGGCATCGTACGCGCCGCCGACCGACGCCGCAATCTCCTCGGCCGTTTCAGGCAACGCAGCGTTAGACTCCTTCCCTTGCACGCCGCCATTACAGGCACAGCAGACGATAAGCGGGGGCATCTTGCCCACGCGCTCGAGGTACTCGAAGGTGTCGGCGTAGCGCCAAAAGGAAGGTGTGGTCATCGCTGGAGACATGTATGCTGATGGAGTGAAACCGCGTCAGACGCCGGTCAGGAAGTCAGCCTTCGCGAACTCGGGATCGGGATATCGATAAAAGCCTTCGCGACACTTCACCCCCACACGTCCCTCGGCCACCATGCGCTCGAGGAATGCGGGCGGTCGATCGGAGGGATCGCCAGTCGCGTCGGCATAGCTCTGCTCGATGTCGCGCACCACATCGAGTCCGATGGCATCCATCAACGCGCAGGGCCCAAGTGAGACGCCCCAATCGTGCATCCACCCGCGGTCGAGATCGTGCGCTGTGATCACGCCGGCCTCGATCTGTCGGAGCACTTCCTTTTTTACCGCACGCCAGACGCGGTTGGATGCGTAGCCGAATTGCTCATGACGAAGGACGATCGGGACGAATGCTGTCTCGCGAAGCATCGCCACGACACGCTCACGCGTCGCCTCCGACGTCTCCGGGTTCGGCATCACCTCGACTTTCTGGTGGCCAAGGTGTGAAAAATTTGCGTTGATGAATCGGTCGGCGCGCGATGACGCGTCGGCCATCAGCGAACCCGGCAGCGATGACGTGTTGGAGATGATGATCGTGTGTTCATCGAGCACTGGCGCCAACTCGGTGAAGAGCGCGCGCTTGAGTGTAAGTCGCTCGGGAATGTTCTCGAGCACGAAGTCGGCCGATGCAACCGCGGAGGTGAGCGTAGGCTTCACGTGCAGCTGCGCCGTCGCGCGCGCCGCGGCGCCCGATGGGATGCGTCCGTCAACCTCCCACAGCTGCAACGTTTGCGTGAGCCATGCCATTGCGTCGTCGACAGTCGAAGGCGTCACGTCAAATAGAGTGACCCTGTGTCCCGCGCACGCAAAGTCGAAGGCGAGTCGGCGACCCATAGTCCCTGCGCCGACGATCGCGACGTTGCTCACGATTCACGGTCCTGGCGCACAAGCGTCGTGAGCTGATTGACCATCCGATGTGCTTCCTTGGAATTCAAGCGCGACTACTCACGTCGTAACCGGCGTACAAAAGTTGTTTGACGCATTCGCGCGCGGCGGGCGCGTCGTGTCGCTGCAACGCCTTGAGCAAGCGCTCGTGCGCGGCGCGTGAAGCACCAAAGAAACTGCGCGCCGTAAGCACTCGGCTCTGGGCCCGCTCCATCAGCAACGGCCCGATGCGGAGCCACATCTGCTCGATGAAGCGGACCAGCGGCGGGAGGCGGCTGGCCGAGTAGATGCGGAAGTGGAATTCCATGTTGGCGGCGAGGCAGGCAGGGGCATCGCCTGCGTCAGCGGCCTGCACGACGCGCCGAAACGTGTCCTGCACCTCGCGCAGCTCGGTCGGATTGATCCGTCGCGCCGCGAGTGATGCTGCTTCGGCTTCGATAAGGAGGCGTGTTTCGTACAGCGCTTCGAGTTCGGTACGGTCGAGGCGTGCAGTGCGCACCCCGCGGTTCGCCGTCCCTTCCAGCACGCCTTCGGCCGCCAGTCGCTGCAGCGCCTCGCGGACTGGCGTTACGCCAATACCGAGGTGATCGCTGACCATCCGTACCGGAATGCTCTCGCCCGGCATGAAGCTCCCCTGCATGAGCGCGTGGCGCATACGCTGGTACGCCTGTTCGCCCAACGTTTCGCGCGGTTCCGCGATGTGCGCGAGGGGAATCGACTGGCGACGTCGGGCGCGAGTCGTCGCTGACTTCGGCGGGATAGATGTCATAGCACTTGGCACGATTTTATAAAATCATGCGGAGCAAGGTCCAGGTCAAGGTTATGTGGTCTCGCCGTCGGTCGGGACCTCTCCGGGTCGCGATGCGTGAGACGATCGCGACGCATCGCCTGTCAGTGCGGTGACCTGCAGCATTGACTGCAGTTCGACGACCTGACGGTGATCAGTCCGTTTCGAATCACGCCGAACGAAGGGGTTTCCCGAAGCGGATGTTGCACATTGAGCAAACTGCGCGGACGGCGCGGTGAGCGGCTACTTTGTCAGCGTCGTTCACCCCGTCATGGTCGGACGTCGACCTCTCTTGCGCTGACATGCTCATCGATCCGACGACCGATCCCGCGCGCGTCGACACGTTGTCGCTGCGCATCAACTTCGTCTCCATATGGCCGGATCAGAAATGGATCGCGTACAGGAAGCACGGCGCAACGGGCCTCAGCGTGCAACCGTGGCCCGCGATGGATCGGAAGTACACGGTGGATATGGTGGGCCGTGAGCCGCAGTAGCACGGTGCCAATGAGCTGGGCTACTACTCGTACGTCGGAGGCAATGGCGTGCTAAGCCAGACGTTCAATCGCGTGCGCATGAATGGCCCGCAATGCGTCCGCCGGCACTCGCGACGCGTTGTTCACGGATCCGCGCTTTGTCGACACGCCAGGCTGGTCGCGTTCTGTGATGCCTGGCGGCGACGCGGTGTACCTGCGGCGACGGCGGAGAACGTCGGATGCTACGTGCGCGTGATTCCCAACTGGGTGACGACGATGAAGCGCGCGGTGGACGCGGCGAACAAGTAGCCGACGAATTCTCGGAACTCACCCTGAACCACGAACGCGAGGCGACCACGATGCCAACTGGGTGGAGTGACTTCCCGAGGCCACGATTCACGGCACTGCTGCTGCCGTTTTTTGTGCTCGCCGCGCCTTATGCGCACGCGCAGCCCGCAACGGATGCGATTCCGTTCGCCGCACTCACGTGGCGCAACATCGGACCGAATCGCGGTGGTCGTTCAATCGCAGCAGCGGGCTCCACGCGTCGGCCACTCGAGTACTACTTCGGGGCAACGGGCGGCGGTCTCTGGAAAACGTCCGACGGCGGCACCAGCTGGGCACCGGTAACCGACGGACAGATTCGCAGCTCCTCAGTCGGTGCGGTCGCGGTTGCCGAGTCCAATCCCGATGTCGTGTACATCGGCATGGGCGAGACTGAGTTGCGTGGCAACATCATGCAGGGCGACGGTATGTATCGCTCCACGGATGCGGGCAAGACGTGGGCGCACATCGGACTGGCGAACACGCAGGCGATTTCGCGCGTCCGCGTTGATCCGGCCGATGCCAATCGAGTATATGTCGCTGCACTGGGCCATCCCTACGGACCAAACGACGAGCGCGGCATCTTCCGCACCACAGATGGTGGCGTGTCGTGGTCGAAGATTTTGTTCCGCAACAACGGCACGGGGGCGGTAGACTTGGTGCTCGACGCCAACAACCCACGCGTCCTGTACGCGACGATGTGGGACGTATACCGCCGACCTTGGACGCTCTGGAGCGGCGGCGAAGGATCGGGGTTGTTCAAGTCGACTGACGGAGGCGATCACTGGACCGAACTCACGCGGAATGTCGGGCTGCCGCGCGGTGTGCTTGGTAAAATCACCGTTGCCGTCTCCGGTGCGGACAGCCGTCGGGTGTGGGCCAACGTGGAAGCAAC
>JBKJTE010000213.1:0-4035 GCA_046590495.1 Gemmatimonas sp.
GCCGATCACGCCATCGCCGCAGGCGGCGGTGACCATTGCGCCAAGCGAGAGCAATGACGCCCGCGTCAGGAAACCGCGCCGGTCGAACATCGCACACCCGCCGCACTCCGCTTGATGGTGCTCGACCCGTGCGTCGTCGGCGCGCATCGAGGACGTGCGCTCGGCGTCGACAGTTTCGGACAGCTGCGGCAGGCGGAAGGTCGGCATTCGTGCGGTCGTTGGGTGATGGGCGATCGGGTGCGACAGCATCTTCTGAAGCGAGACGCGCTGCCCTACGATGACGACACGCAATGTGCGGCTTGTCCCTATGCTCCAGACGGACACCAAAGATTCTTAATCCGTCCGTAATGGAGTGCTCATGCTCGCATCATGCGGAACGAACCGCCGGAGCGCACTGTAGCATCGCGGACCGGTGAACGTTCCATGGCGGCCATTGGAGGAACTCGTGTATTCCACGTGCCTGTTCTGTCATGCCCACCTCGGGCAGAATGTCGAGATCGAGTCGTTCCAGGTGGGGCGTCGACTTGCATTCGACGCGGCGCGTGGCCGACTCTGGGTCGTCTGTCGAAAGTGTCGAAACTGGAACCTCTCCCCGCTCGAGCAGCGATGGGAAGCGGTGGAAGCGTGTGAACGCATGTACCGCGACACGGTTGTCCGCGTCTCGACCGACAACATCGGGTTGGCCACGTTGCCGCACGGTCTCGACCTCGTCCGAGTCGGGCAACCATTGCGACCTGAGTTCGCTGCGTGGCGCTACGGATCGCGCATGCGGAGACGCCGACTTCGTGGCGCAGGGGCCTTTGCCGGGTCGATTCTGACGACCGGTGCCGCAATGGCGGTTGGCGTTGTGGCCGCGATGGTTGGCGTCACCACCACGGTCACCGGCAGTCGCAGCATCCGGAACGGACTGCTCCACTCGCTCGAACAAACCGAGGCACGCATCACGTACAATCGCGTACTGGCCCATGTTCGTACGCCGGAAGGGACGCTGCAGCCACTCCGGTTCAGTCATGTGGCGCGTCTCGAAATCGTCGCGTCACCGATTGACAGCTCCTGGGCGCTTCGGGTCGCGCACTCGGAGGGGGTGACCGACTTTGCAGGCGCGCAGGCGGTGCAGGTCGCGGGCAATCTCCTCTCGAGACTCAACCACGACGGCGGCAGCGCTTCGCAGATTCGCGAAGCGACGCGTCGCATCGCCGACGCCGGCGACGCCGATCGCTACATCCGTGCGAGCGGTGCGCTTCGCGCGGTTCGACGCCGCAAGAATGCAATTTTCTGGGACGACGACGTCGGCGTGCTGGGGCTGACGTCCACCGAACGCATTGCGCTTGAAATCGCCGTCCACGAAGACGCCGAACGGCTCGCGATGCAGGGCGAGCTGACCGCGCTGGAAGAGGCGTGGCGTGACGCCGAAGAGATTGCGTCGATCGCCGACAGCATGTTCGTCGACGAAGTGGCGCGTCCCCTGCGCTCCGACACTCACCTCGACTAACGCATCCTCGCCGGGAACAACTTCACGCTCTCCGACGTCCACCTACTGCACCATCAGCACATCAGGCAAGCCGAGCGAAGGCCCGGAGCAGTTCGGCCGCTGACGACGCACGCGTTGCCGGGTCAGTTGCGGTCATGCTCGCAATCAGTCGTTCGAGCGCTCCGGTGTACTGCTCGTCGGCGATGCGGAGTGGGGTGCGCGCCGTTCGTGCAGAAGCCGTTTCCGTCGGTGTCGAGGTCACGAGCTTGCGCGCGAAGAACGCCATCGGAGTATCGGCTCTATACGGGGTGTCACCGGTGAGGCATTCATGAACGACGATTCCGGCCGCGTAGATGTCGGTGGCGACAGAAGCATCGGCCCCGATCAACTGCTCGGGGGCCATGTACTCCGGCGTGCCGAGCGTGGCGCCGACGACGCGCCCCGCGGCTCCGTCAGTCCGGCTGCTCCCCTGCCCCGCACGCCGCGGGTCTCGGATCAGTCGAGCGACTCCGAAATCGGTGACCTTCAGGACGCCGTTGGGTCCGATGAGAATGTTCTGCGGCTTCAGGTCGCCATGAATGACCTGCTGCTCATGCGCCGCGGTGAGCGCCCGAAGCAGCTGCTTCGCGATGGCGACAGCGGCTGACGGCGGGAGCGCGCCGCGCGACTGAATCACCGTCGCGAGTGAGGCGCCGTCGACGAACTCCATCGTGAAAAAGGGGACGCCCTCGCTTTCGCCGATATCGTGCGTGCGCACGACGTTGCGATGCGTGATGCGTCGCGCCAGTCGCAGTTCGTCTTTCACGCGCTCGAATGCGTCTGGATCCTTGGCCAACACTTCCGGTCGCAGGACTTTTACAGCGACCGTTTCGCCAAGCGACCGATCGATCGCGCGATATACCATCCCCATGCCGCCGTTGCCGACGAGCGCCTCGATGCGATAGCGGTTGGCCAGCAGGTCACCGGGTGCGATTTCAATTCCCTGGCGGGCACCGATACGCGCGATCAGTTGCCCGTCCGCATCGAGCCCGTGCGCACTTTCACCGGCCGCGCGACGTTTGCGAAGCGGACGAACGTCGGTGTTGGACGCGCTGTTGTCTGACGACGACTGCGGGATAGCCGGACGCGACGTCATCGCGATAAGCGCTTCCTTGTCGCGCAGATCTGCGAGTAGGTCGTCCACGGCCGCGGCAAGTCCGTCAACTTCAGCGCCGGCGGCAGAACCGGAAACCTCGCTCCGAATCGGCAGATCGTAGTTGCCATCTGCGGCACGCCGCACGGCATCCGCGAGCATGCGCACTGGGCGCGCGACTCTGCGGGCGGCAGCGTACGCGACGAGCAGCGCCAACAGAAAACCGATCGCGCCGGCCATCACGATTGAACGGCGTACATCCGACAGACCCGCACGTTCCACGTCACGCGAACGCAACACGACAAATCCGCCAACGACTTCACCACCGGCCGTGGTGAGCGACACACGCTGTGCGAGATAGTCGATGTCGTTGAGCCGCAGATCCGGCGCGCGTGCGGCGTCGTCGGTCTCAACGGGACGTTGTGCAAAGTTGGTGACCGAGCGCAGCAATTCGCGATTGGTGCCCAATGTGGACGCGGCAACGTGGACGCCACCATTCACGCTGCGCGTGAAGAAGACCAACTCGCTCGCCGTCGCGACTTTGACATCGTGCGCCAGCAGCGAGTCTACGAGTTTTGTCGCCACCAGCACGCCCACTGATGCGCCGCCGGGAATTTCGATCGGCACGGCGACGGCCTGAAAAAGCAGCGAGTCGCGTGAGACACCAAAGCCAGTTGTAACGTGTCCACGCAACGCGCCGGCAATCAGGGGAACGCCGCCCAAATCGTCGCCGGCGGCACTTGGGTCGTCCGAATGCGCAAGCAAGATGCCGCGACCATCGGTAATGAAGACCCACTGCGACTCGAGTTGCGCGGCGGCTTCGAACGTCTGATCGAGAATGTCGTCGCGACGGCGCTCCGACACGAGGGTGCGGAAGTATGGCCCCTGCACAAACACGCGCGCGCCGCCGGCAAGACTGCGTTCACGTCCGGCGAGAAACTGTGCGACGAGATCGGCTGACTGTTCGAGTCCACGTCGTGCGGTGCGATCGCTGGCAAGCCGCACGGAGCGTGATGCGACCATCAGTGCAACGACGACGACGATACCCACAATCGCTGCCGTGACGGCGAAGACCCGCCAAGTGAAGCCAAAGGTGACGCGTGGCGAATCAGTAGCGGTCGGCACGGGTCATCGGGTAGGGCGCACCGAATTTGTTCAGGTGTGGCTTGGCGACGTAGCCCCGCGCATCGAGGGTGAGCGCAACAGCGGTCGCACCGTCAGGAGCAATGACAATCTCCCGCACAACTTCGGGCGTACGTTCGTGCCACGCGTGCAACCGATAGGTGCCGGCAGGCACGCCCGCGATCGAGAACTGACCGTCGTCCTTTGCCGTTGCGACCCACGGCGTTGTCACAGCGACGACGAAGCTGACCATGCGTGCGTGGATGTTGCAGTAGATCGCGTAGACACCAGCGCGGGGAAAGGTGAAACT
>JBKJTE010000179.1:0-10924 GCA_046590495.1 Gemmatimonas sp.
CCCCTACTTCACTCCCAACAACCCCAGCACCACGAGCATCACCCACTGCGGCCCCTTGAAGCCGTCGGTGCGGTCGTCATACCACTCCTCGAGCGAATGCGCCCCTTTGCCGATGCCGCCGCCGTCGAGCGTGAGAGCCGGGATGCCGAGGTTCATGGCAATGTTTGCATCGGTGCTCGAGATCGTGAGCGGCGCGTAGAGATTCATGCGCGTGGCGGCTGCCTGCGCGGTGCGCACCGTGAAGCTGGTGTCCGGCGTGCCGCCTGCCGGACGAATGCCGATGGTATCGATCTTCAAATTGAGCGCGACCTTCGACTGCGGCCACCGCGCGCGCTCTTCGTCAAGCGCCTGCTTGAGCGCGGACTGCAACTGCTTGTCGATCACGGCGAGCGCTGCGGCCGACTCACTTCGCAGATCGACGTCCATCACCCCTTCCGCCGAGATGGAATTCACGGACGTTCCGCCCGAAACAATGCCGACGTTGAAAGTGACCTTGGGTGTTGTCGGCGCCTGCAGTTCGCTGATCTTGGCGATGGCGCGACCCATCGCGTGAATGGGATTCGGCATGCCGAACGCACCATAGCTGTGTCCACCGGGACCGACGTAACTCACGCGATAGCGATTGCTGCCGACGCCTCCATTCGTGATGCCAAAGCCCGTGCCGTCAACAGAAAGAAAAACGTTGATGGAGTCCTTGAGCGGGCCTTTGAAGATCGCGCGGACACCACGGAGATTGCCCGGTCCTTCTTCCCCAACAGTGCCAACGATCAACAATCGTCCGGCGAACGGCACCTTTGCGCTGATCACTTGCTTGGCCACGGTGAGTACCACTGCAAGCCCGCGGCAATCGTCGCCGATGCCTGGTCCGGAAAGCTTGGTGCCTTCGCGCTTGACCTTCACGTCGGTGCCTTCCGGAAAGACAGTGTCGAGATGTCCGCTGAGCAGCACCGTCGGGCCGGCGCGCGTCCCGCGAATTTCCCCGATGACATTTCCCTCGCTGTCGATTCGCACGTTCTGCACGCCGAGTGCAACGAGGCGGTCACGGAATGCGATGCCGCGCACAGCTTCCTTGAACGGTGGCGCCGGAATCTCACACAACGACACCTGTTGATCGAGCGTCCACGGGTTGTCTCGCTCGATCGCACTGAAGGCCTGTGCGACGGCGGGATGCTTCGTCATCGCGGTCATATCGATGGCCGGCGCCATGGGGCGTTGCGCGAAGAGGACCGTCGGCGACGAGGCGAGCAAGAGCGCGGTCAGGCGAAGGCGCCGGAGAAATCGTGCAGATGTCATCGGGGAATGAAGCGGCAGGACGTGGACGGAAAAAAACGCGCCGCAGCGGGATGACTGCGACGCGAGGAAAAGTACATGCTCCGACAGACGCGCGGTCGAGCCGCACGCACTAGCCGCTGATCGCCAGCGTTCCGGCCGACAGGTCAGCGACGACGGTAAACTCTTTCAGCGGGCTGGTCGTACCGCCGTCGGTCGGCTGCCCCAACACGGCTCCGGTGCTGCTGTATCGGGCTTCGTGGTTGGGGCAGAGGAATCCACCGTTGACGATGCCGACGACCGTCTGCTGATGCGGGCACACCATCGAGAAGGCGCGGAACTGAGTCGCCGATGTTTTCACCACGGCAACCGGCGTACTCGTGCCATTGAGCTTCGCGATCCCGCCAACGGCAGCGAGCGTTGGGTAGTCCGCGATCTTCACGGTCGCAGTCACATTGTTCGGCCCGGTCACACTGCCGCCGATCTGCCCATCGCCGCACGCGGACGCGAGCAATGCGCCGACGGCCATCATCGTGCTGCTTGCGAGAAACGCACGACGATCGACGCACGCCGGTAGGGGCACGTCATGCAGCGAAGCTGGGTTGAGTGCGACCTGTGGCAGGGGTTTCATCAGCGCTCCATTCAGAGTTTGACCTTGGCAGCAGCCCACTTGTCCGGCTCTTCGTCGCTCAAGTACGCCACGTTCGGATCGACGACGATGTTGGTGCCGTCACGCGCGATCTGCAAACGATCCATGTTTCGCGTCGCCTTGCCGCTGATGAACGTGCCATCCGGCTGATAGCGCGACTTGTGGCGCGAGCACTGAAAACCTGACGTACCAGGAAGTGCGCGAAGCGCCGTGTTCTGGTGCGGACATGAGAGCGCGAACGCGAACACGTCGCCAGCGCTACGCGCGACGATGACTTCGTTCGTGCTGTCGATCGAGACGCTGTCGGTGGCCGGAATCGGATACTTGACCGTGCCACCGGCGCGCCGCGGTTCCATCGCCGAAAGCTCCTGAATCGGGCCCAGTGTCGAGAGCCCGGCAAGCGCTGCGGCGACCGTCAGCGTGTCGCGCAGAAATGCGCGTCGGCCGAAGCAATCGCCGCACGGCGACGAGGAAGCATGGTCGGAATTGGACATGTTCTGGTCGGAAGAGTTTCGAGTAGAAGCGCGGGAGCGCGCCGTATCCAGCGCGTTATCCGTTGGTCAGCACGACGCCGAGGAGCACGATGATCAGCCACATGACAAGACTGACACCGGCCGCGCTACGAATGCCGCCCCACGCCTTTGTTGGAAACGGCACCTGCATTTCGGTGGTGTGAATCGACGCCGAGCCGAGCCCGGTCATCACGTTCTTTTCCACGCGCTGCATACGCAGCCCGTTGATAAGCAGGATCGCGAACGACCCCATCTTGACCCAGAATACCCGCGAGCCGGCAAAATTGCCGACGTCTGATGCAAGAAGTGCCAACCCTGTGAGCACGGTCACAGTAAGCGACCCGATTACGATCGAATGCGTCGTTGACAGATCGGCGACCACGGCGCGAACCGAGTCCGCTGTGCCCGGCTTCGAGCGCAGAATCGTGCGGTCGGCGGAGATCGCCATGCCGCCACCCACGAACATCGCGAGGATGTGTGCCGCGATCACGCCAGTCGAAAGCGTGGTGTTGTCGGCGTAGAGATCGGCCCACGGCTGAACGAGGGCGGAAACGCTGTCAATCAGGGTCGTCGTATCGATCATTGTGGCGTTCAGTTTCCGATGAGCATGATCAGCCAACTCACGGTCGACACACCCATCGACCCGAGCGCCAAATTGCGATGATCGCGTCGTTTGGCCTGTGACTGTTCCGCGTCGTTCGCGAGTTGGGTGCCGGCGTAGACAAAACCGCCACTCGCTGCGGTGAAGAGCAGACTGTGAATGATTTTTCTGGTGCGACCGTTGGGATCATGACGGCCGTCCCAAAGATTCCAGACACCAGTGACCGAGTTCGCACCGAAGAGGAGCGCCGAGCCAGTCGCGGCGGGCCCGTGCAGTTTACGCGCCCAACTCGGCGCGCCCGACGGGTCCTTGATCAACTGATCGCCGGTGATGTAGGAGGCGGCGAAGAGCGGCAACATCGCCCAACTCAGACGCCGGTGCAGAGTGAGACGTGTCGCGTACGCGTCGCTGTAGACGATCGCTTTTTGTCGCGGTTTGCGGATCGTGTCGGCGGGGGCAATCGTGTCGCGCTGCTGCAGGTGGGCGAGACCCGACGGGCGCGCCGTCGTCATGGTCGCGCGAGTTGCAATGATCGAGTCACCCACGGCCCGAAGGGAGTCTGCATCGACTCCATCGCTCGGCTGCGCCTGCAACGCCGTTCGCGACGCAACTCCCGTCGGCTCAGGCGGGATTGCTCCCGACGGCGCAGCGACAAACGTGTTCCAGACGATGAACATCGCGGCGGCGGCGTCGGACAAGGGCATCATGCGAGCGAGTCCAGAGTTGGAGAGAACAGAACCGAAGTCTGAAGAGTAGCGCGGGGGGATGAACGGGCGATGAAACTCGGAACCCGATCGAAAATGGCGTCTGGACCGCTCTCTGATTCACGCGCGGGAGGGCGACAACGTTGGCTAAGTCCGAGACGGCTTCGGCCGAATCTTTATTCCGGTGCGCGGTCAAGGTCCCGTTCTTCTCCGCTTAACCAGTATCCTTGCTTTGGAGACACGCGAGATACGACTCACCCCCGGTCTTCGTGCCAGACCGGGGGTGAGTCGTAGATGTCACAGCGTCGCCCGGACAGAGCGAAGGTCGACGCTATCGGCCGAGCCAGTAGCTCGCTTTGATGAGGAAAGTATTGTCCGGCCAGCTCCTGAAAAGCCCGCCGAAATCGCGCCGAGTGTCGAAGGTGCCTTCGTTCACTCCGTTCTGGGTGCGCCCCTGTTGCCAGACCGCGAACAGCGTCGATCCCGGGCGGTATTCCCAGCGCATGACGAGATTGGTCCGAAGCTGCTTGTAGTTGAAGCCACCAGGATCGCCACCCGCAAAGGGTACCCAGCGATCGGCATAGCGCGCGGCGCGCGGCTCGCTTACTTCGCGCCAGTTGAGGTAGCGACCCGACGTCACGAATGGCTGCGCATAGAACTGGAGCGACAGCGTCGGCGTCGCAGTCACGTCGAGCCGCGCGGTAACCGCGGCTGTCGTCTGATCGAGGCGGGCCACGGTGTAGTGCGTGCTGTCAATCCCGATGACGCCCACGTTGCCTCGAAACTGCGCATCGTTGGTTGACTTGGTGAAGCCAACCGCCACGGAGCCTTGCACGCGACTGGTACCGCGGAACGTGAGACGCGGACTGATATCGACCGTTTGCGACCGGCCTTCGTCTCCGCGATTCCAGAACAACCCGATCCCCGGCACCAACGTACGTCGCGGATCAAAGTCGATTCCGTGCCAGCCGAACATCTGAAGCGACTGGCGCACCGCCGGACCACCACGGGTCGCGCGGTCGTCGAACGTCGGTACGACGTTGTCGACCCCAACGCCGCTGGACGCACTCCAGAAATTCTTGAGCTCACCATTCACATTCACGTTGCCGCCCGACCCGATTTGCAGACCGTTGCCGGTCCACTGATTCCACTGATTGAAGTTGATGCGCGCACTGCGATAGAACGCCGCCGGTTTCTGTGCTGCGATCTGAAACCAGTTGCTCCACGACTGTACATCGGCGCGACGCAGGAATCCGACGTCGTTGATCTCAAAGCCGGGACCGACCCGCCGGTAGTTGGTCGAGAAGCGGGTATGTCCACCTCCATTCTTGTTGAGCGATAGCTGCCCGGCCCAACCCATGAGCGTGTTGCGCGTCGGATCGACGGTGAGTGCACCATCCGGGCGTTGGAACTGGTGCACGCTGCTGGTCTGCGTGCGCGCGATCGCCGAGTCTGAGCCACTGACCCGACTGGCCGCCAGAAAGCCGCTCAACTCGAATCGCTTGTTCCCAAAGCGACGTTTACCGTCGATGCCGGCGACGTATGCATCGCGTCGCAGGGCATCCGAGGTCCACGCATCGAGTTGCCGATTGACGGCGGTGAGCATGCCGCCAAAGACGCTGTTCCCGCGGTCGAACTCCTGCACGGCGCGGCCGACGAAGTAGTTGGTGCGCGGTTCGACGGTGCGTTGGAGCAAACCCTGCTCCCGATCGGTAACGGCGTTCATCAGGCCGACCGACAGCCCGCTGGGCAGGCGTCCGGTCAGCTTGGCTGCGCCGATAATTGTGGTGTTGCTGGGTGTGCCTTCGCCGCCGTAGCTATCGCGCAGCTGAGGGGACCGACCGATGCGACGCGGGTAGAAGAGGCCAGTACAGGCACCATCATTGCAGTCCAGATCGTAGCTGAAGATGCCCGCGCCTTCGAGAAAGAAGGGGCGACGCTCTTGAAACGCCTGTTCGAACGCGCTGAGATTGAGCACGGCCGGATCGGCTTCGACCTGACCAAAATCGGGGTTCATGGTGGCGTCGAGCGTCAGATTTCCCCCAAGTCCATACTTCACATCGAGGCCGGCTGCGTGTTGCTGCGAACGATTGATTGCGGCGCCCTTGGGCTGCGAGACGTTGCGTTCCACGATATACGGCCGAATCTCCAGACGCCTGGGCGAAGGAAGCGATGCGAGACCGGTGACTTCGCCGAATTGCGACACCACGCCGGTTTGCGACCGACGTAGCAGCGGCCAGCTATATCGCTCCCGATGTCGCGCCACTTCGCGGGTGATCAGGATCCCGAAGGTCTGATCGGCCGTTTGTGAAAAACGAAGCTGCCCGAGTGGAATTCGAAACTCGGCCATCCACCCCAGCGAATCGACGACGGTCTTCACATCCCACACGCCATCCCACGACAGATCCTCGACGCCATCGTTGTACATGTAGATGTCGCGTTGTACGCCCCGCGGATTGACCGCGAAGATGAATCCCGTGCGACGGTCATGATACGAATCGATCATGACGCTCACATAGTCGGACGCAGTACGCACATCCCGACGACTGAGCAATCCAACGATCGAATCCGGATGCGTGTCGAATGCGCGGACATGCACGTAGACATTCCGGTCATCGTACAGCACCCGCGCTTCGGTACGCAGCTTGGGATCACCGTCTTCGGCAGGATCGAACATGCGAAAGGCATCAACGGCCGTGGTTGCGGCCCACGCCGCATCATCCGCACGCCCATCGAGCATGATCGGCTCGTGTGTCCGCACTGCGACGGCCGAACGCGGACCGGGCGCAGGAAGCGACGCAGCACTGTTGGCTGCGGTTGGGGGCCGAGATTTATCGGCCGGCGTGATGAGCTGCGGCACGGACACCTGGAGTGCAAGAAACAGCAGGCCGGTGATTGTCATTGGGGGACGTGCAGTGGGAACTGGAGAGTGGTGGGGAGTTGCCGGTCAGACAACGCGCCGTCACACTTGGTTGGAAGTTCGGGACAGTGCGCGCGCTTCGTGGGCGCAAGCGATTGGCACCGGGACGATCCTCTCACGAGATTGCGCCACGCATGAGTGAACTCTGCCTCACCCGGTCATCGACACATGTTGCGCGCGCGCTGACGCGAGTTGCGCGTGGACGTCGTCTGTCGCCGCGATTCGCTCCTCGAGGGGCAGGCGCGACGCTGGTGCAGGCCGTACTCCTGGCGTGCCTCGTGTGCTCGTCGTTGCTGAGCGCGCGATCACTCGCTGCACAGTCGGCGGCGCGATGTGATGCGAAGCGACGTGTGCGCGGCGTTCAATTCATCGGAAGCCCAAAGTTCGACGCGACGATATTGTCGGCGACGATCGTCACGCAGGGGCCGACGTTGGTTTCCCGTCTGCTCCACATCGGCACGCCAGCGTGTGCAGATACGCTCGAGATTCAGCGCGATGCATTGCGTATTGCCGTATTGCATCGACAGGCCGGATGGTTCCGCGCTGGCGTTGCCGCGCGCTACGATTCGTTGCCCAATGGGGTGCGCGTGCTATTTGACGTCACACCCGGTGCGCTGGCGATGATCGATTCGCTTCGTATCAGCGGGATTCCTGCGGCGCCTGAAGGGCGTGCGCCGTACGATGCGCCACTGCGCGAATTGCAGGGGAAGAGCTTTGATCGCGTGCGAGTTGATTCCGCGATTGTGGCCGTGATCGGGCGCCTGCGTGACGTTGGTTATGCGCGTGCCGGTCGGCCGAGCAACACGGTCACCATCGACAGCACAACGGCCAAGGTGAAGCTCGATCTGGTCTTCACCCCCGGCCGCGTGATGCGCATCGGTGCGCTCGCGATCAACGTGCAGCACCTCGACTCACTGCGCCCGCGCGTGGACTCTACGGACGTACTGAATCTCATTCGCATCCGCTCCGGTCAACGCTTCCGCGCCGCATCGCTGCTCGATGCGCAGCGCAATCTCTATCGCACCGATGCCTTTCGACTCGTGCTCATCGATACCCAGACAACGATCGGTGCCGGCGCAGATTCGCTGATCGATCTCAAGATCGGCGTTGCCGAAGCACAGGTGCGGAGCGCGCGCGTCGGACTGGGGTGGGCAACACAGGACTGCATTCGCGCCCAGGGGCGCGTCGCCGATCGCGGATTCCTCGGCGTCGGTCGTCGCGTTGAACTTTCGGCGCGGGCCTCAAAGATCGGGATCGGTGCGCCGACGGATTTTGCCCCGTCGGTGTGTTCGGCTGCGTTGCGGAGAGATCCGTTCAGCGAAAAGCTCAACTACTACGTCGGCAGCACGTTGTCGAACACGCAGCTGTTCGGCTATTCCCTGGCGCCGCGTCTGACGGTCTACAGCGAGCGTCGCGGCGAACCGTTTGCGTATCTGCGTGAGACGACCATCGGTTCGTTGATCGAAGTGTCCGGGCAGTACGGACGTCGCACCGCCTACACCACTGGCTTTCAGTACGAGAATGGTCGCACGATCACCGATCCGGTCGTGTCGTGCACGCGCTTCGGGCAGTGTCGGCCGGAGGACTACATCCTGTCATTCTTCGGACGCGGTCTTGGATTGCTCAGCACCAGTGTGTCGCACGATCGGACAAACGACGCGGTAAATCCAACTCACGGTGTTCGCGCCCGCAGTGAGTTGCGTGCAGGGCAGACGTTCTCCGAGATCGTGTCGTCGCTGCGCTTCTATCGCGCGACGGGGGAAGGCTCGACGTATCTGAAATTTCTGGGCGGCACGATCGCAACACGTCTGCAACTCGCGCGTGCGTTCGCGCCGGGCGCAGAGCTTGTCGATGGCTCGCCTCTCATTCCGCAACAGGAACGCCTGTTTGCCGGCGGACAGAACTCTGTGCGCGGCTTCCAACAGAACCTCTTGGGACCGCTCGTGTATGTGGTGGATAGCGTCGTTGTCGGCACCAGCGCCCAGGGCAACCCGGTCGTCGAAGTGCCGAGAGGCCGTGGGTACACGCGGGCAGTGCCGCGCGGCGGTACGGCGCTCGTAGTTGCCAACCTCGAGTGGCGCCGCGGTGTACCGTGGGTCGCGCAGCAGCTGCAGGTCGCCGCGTTCGTCGATGCAGGAAATGTGTGGGAAGGCGCGTCGGAACCGTTCCGGTGGAGGAATCTGCGCGCCACGCCCGGGATCGGTTTGCGACTCGCGACACCGGTCGGTCCGTTTCGTGTTGACATCGGTTACTCGCCGTACGGCCCGCAAAATGGACGTGCGTTGTACTTCACGGCCAAGGATGCTGACGGCAACAACGGCACGATTCAGTGCGCGAGCCCCGGCAACAACGTCTCCATCAGTTCAACTAACCCGGGCAGTATCTTCGACTGCCCCGCGTCGTACAAGCCACCAACGTCAAAGGGTGTGCTCTCGCGGCTGACGTTTCACTTCGGCCTGGGACAGGCATTCTGATGAGTGCTCGCGCACGTCGATTTTGGTGGGCAGTTGCGATCATCGCCGCCGTGGTGGGCGGTGTTTCGCTCACGTATGTCTTTGCCACCGGCAGCGACACGGGTCGCACGTGGCTGCTCGGAATCGTCGAACGTCAGGCCACACGCATCTTTGGCGGACGTGCGTCGCTCAAGGTCGGAGTGCTGTACAGTATCGGACTGACGCACATCAATGCCGCCGATGTTTCGCTTCTCGACACAGCCGGCGTGCCCGTCGTGCATGCCGACAGTCTGGAAGGCACGATCGATCTGCTGGGTGTCTTCTTCGACAAAGCGATTCACATTCGAACCCTGTCACTGCGCGGCGTGCGCATGGACCTGAACCAAGGCTTCAGAGGTCCGTGGAATATTGCGCACATCATCTCGGGCGATACTACCAAAGCGCTACCAGGCGCCAAGCCTGGCTACAGCAGCAACATCCGGATTGACGCGCTGCTGGTGAGCGAACTCGCGATCACGACGGTCGCGCCGTGGTCCCCGCATCCGATTTTCAAAGGCAGTGCACGCGACAGTGTGATTGCCGTACGCGACAGTCTGCACGACATCATTCACGTGCCCAACGGGATGCTCGAGCGACGTCGGATTGTCATGAGTCGCATCGTCGCGCATGACGCGATCATATCGCAACCGTCGCACAAGCCGTCGTCGATGGAGATCGATTCGCTCCGCGGTACAATCTCCGACCCGCCAATCAGGATCGTCGATGCCGCCGGCACGATTCACTGGACCGGCGACTCGCTGCGCCTGGCGCTGCCGAGGGTAAAGCTTCCCGCATCTACCGGCAGTGCTGAAGGCACGATTTCATGGAACCAGAAGGGTCCGCTTCGCTACGACGTCCAAATTAAGGCACAGGCGGGGCTCTCCGATCTCTCATGGATCTGGGATGTGCTCCCGACGACAGGTGCCGGTACGGCGAACGTGCACATGCACACACTGGCCGACGCGAACGAAGCCGAGTATGCGCTGACGGATCTGGATGTACGGTCGATGGATTCACATGTGACGGGCGGAATCACCGTCACCACGCGTCCGGCCGACATTCTGCTCCACCACGTCGATCTTGCATTCGCGCCGATCCAGAGCGCTCTGATGCGCCGATTGAGCTATGGCGTCGTACCGGAAACGGTGCGCGGCTCCGTTGATGGCCGTCTCGTCGCGATGAAGGGCGGTCCGCTCAAGGCCTTTGTCATCGATCAGCTGAATGCCCGGTTCACCGATGCGCGCATCAGGGGTGCCGTTTCATCGATCGCACTGAACGGCACATTCGGATTTGGTGCGAAGCCAACGGCCCGCGATCTCGTCGTGCAGCGCATGCAGCTGGATCTACGCTCAACAAAAGCGCTCGCCGATTCATTGCCCGCACTCGATGGAACACTCGTCGGCTCTCTGCGCGTCCCTGCGGCGAACCTCGCTGGCGCGACGGTACGGAATCTCGCCCTCGTCTGGACAGACGGAGCGGGGAACAGATCGAGTGTCAAAGGGGACGCACGCATCGGCTTCACTGGCAAGAATGCACAGATCGAAACGACGCTGCAACTCGATCCGATTTCCATGCGTGCACTCGCGCGGATCGACACCACACTCGGTGTTCGCTCAGACATCGCGGGTACCGTACACACGACCGGCACGCTGGAAGCGTTGACATGGGACGCGAAGCTTGGCGCCGTTGATGGCGGGTTCTTTGATCTGCGCGGTGTCGCATCGCTGATCGGTGCGAACTGGCGTGTCGCTGCTGCAGGAACCGTCGCCGCGTTGAA
>JBKJTE010000352.1:0-3576 GCA_046590495.1 Gemmatimonas sp.
GTGCGCGGGGTGATGGCGGCTGCAAATCTTTCGGTGATGGCGGCCGGTGATGTCGTCGGAACCGGAAACGAAATCTCCTTGAGTACGATGCCATCGCGACGTACGCGTTGCCGCCACGCGCTCACCATTCGCGGATAGTTCTGATTGCTGATGATGACTTCGTCGCCGGCTTTGAGATCGATGCCAAAAATCAACGCCGTCAAGCCTTCTGTCGCGTTGCGCGTGATCGCCATCTCTTCGAGATCGCATCCGAATTCCTGCGCGAGTTCGCGTCGTACGATCTCGATGCGTGGCTCAAGGTCGCGCCACATCTGAATCACCGGCAGTTCGTTCGAGTAGTGCAGATCGCGGATCATTTGATCCATCACATGCGACGGCGCAGGCGAACAGCCGCCGTTGTTCAGATTGATCCACGTCCGATCGAGTTCGAAGGCGCGCTGAATCGGCTCCCAGAAATCCTCGTCCGCCGCGAACTCGGCATCCTGCACGGCGTTCCCTTGCCACGCCGGCGCAGCGGGATCGAGCAGCCTGACGCCGCGACTTCGCGCAACGTCGGCAGCGTCAAGAAGGCGGCGAATGGCACCGGGTGCGAAGCTCGGCGCAGAGAGCGCAGACGCGACGCCAGGGACGGCAGCGGCGCCTGCGAGGGCTGAAACGAAATGACGTCGGTCCATGGGTCGAACATGCCATCAGACGACGTGGCGCGCGAGAGCCCCGTCCCGTATCGTCCCCCAGTGATGACTCTGATTCCAAATTTCGAATCGGTGCGCGGACGGGCAGCAAAACGTTCAACGCACACCGCGACAGCAGGCCTTGCCGCTGTCCTACCGACTCTGCTGATACTCAGCGCGTGCGCCCAGCCGCTGACGCTCGCTCCCAACGACGCCGCCACCGTGCTCGCGCACAGGACCATCACCGCGCCCAATCCGGGTGAGAAAGGGCCGCTGGCCGTGCGCCGTTTTTACTACGGCACCGGCGGCGACAAACACCGCGCTGAGTTTCGCGATTCGCTGACCTATAAGACGAAGACGGTGGACGCGTCGCCGTTTGCCAAGATGTCGCCCGAACTCGCCCGGAGTCGCAAAAAGTACTGGGGCTTCGACAATACGAAGTTCCCACTGAATGCGCGGGTCTGGTTTCCTGAAGGCGAAGGGCCGTTTCCGCTCGTGCTCGTCGTGCACGGCAACCACAGTATGGAAGACTACTCCGATCCAGGTTACCAGTGGCTCGGCGAGTTGCTCGCCTCGCGCGGATTCATTCTCGCGTCGATCGACGAGAACTTCCTGAACGGTGGAATCAGTGGGGAGAACGACGCGCGCGGCTGGATGCTGCTCAAGCATCTCGAAGTGTTTCGCGCGCTGAACGACAGCAGTGGCAAGCCGCTCTTTCACAAGGTGGATATGGCGCGCATCGCGCTCATGGGGCACTCGCGCGGTGGCGAGGCTGTCGGCATTGCGGGAGCCTTCAATCGCTTGCCGTACTACCCCGACGATGCGTCGCAGAAGTTCGGCTTCAACTTCAACATTAAAGCGCTGATCGCGATCGCACCTGTTGATGGGCAGTACCGTCCAGCCGATCAGCCGACGCCCGTTTCCGACTACAGCTATCTCGTCATTCACGGTTCGCACGACGGCGATGTGTCGAGCTTCAGCGGACTGTCACTCTACAATCGGCTACGCTTCACGAAACCGAGTGCGGATTTCAAGAGCGCGATCTGGATGTACCGCGCCAATCACGGGCAGTGGAACACCGTCTGGAACAACCACGATCGCGGCAACTTCTCGGTGCGTTCACTCAACCTCGATGCGCTCATTCCGGGCGAACAGCAACGCCAGTTCGGTCGCGTGGTGATCAGCGGGTTTCTTGAGGCGACGTTGAATGGCAAGGACGAGTACCGCGCGATGTTCCGCGATCACCGGAGTGCGGGCGACTGGCTTCCGCCCACGATGTATCTCACGCGTTATGCCGACGCGAACGCGCACTATCTCGCCACCTTCGATGAAGACGTGGACGTGACGACGGGTACGGAGCCCGGTGTCCGCATCAGCGCGGATTCGCTGTCGTTGTGGAAGGAGAGCGATGTTCAGGGACGCTTTCGCGGCACGACGTTCCGCAGCAATGCCGCGACGGTCGGTTGGAACAACGCGCGGATCGGAAAGGACACCACCCAAGCGCGCACACCGGCGACATTCACCATCACGGTTCCCGATTCGCTGCGCGCCGCCTGGCAGATGAACGCGCAGAGCACACTCCTGATCACCGTGGGCACGACGGATCAGACACCGGGGCCGCGCAAAGTCGCGACGGACACGACGGTCAAGCCGGATTCGACCGCGAAGAAGTCTGCAGCCAAGAAACCGCGGACACCCAAGACCAAGCCGCCGGCCAAGGACTCAACCCCGCCCGACTTCTCCGTCGAACTCGTCGACGGCGCCGGCCGCACGGCGCGACTGCCGATCTCGGCGTTCGGCGTGGTCCGGCGCCCCCTCGACGCCTTCATCTACCGTCGGAAAGGGCGAGACAAGGCTCAGTTCCCGATGCTCGCTGAGCAGGTCATGCAGACGTACCTGCTGCCGATGTCGCGGTTCGTGCAGGCGAATGGGGCGTTCGATCCGTCGACGTTGCGCGCGGTGCGCATGGTGTTCGATCGGACCAGGGCGGGAGCGGTCATGCTCGATGATATTGGGGTTACGTCGGGCAGAAACTAGCGCGGTCAACGACGCAGTTTCGAGTGGTGAGTTCGAGTTTCGGGTCTTGAGTTGTTCCGCTGGCAACCCGTAACTCCGACTGCCAACTCAAAACTGTGCAGTCGAACTCAAGCGCTCGCCTAGAAAACCGTCCTCACCCCAAACGATATCGTCCTTCCCGCCGTGACCGTCGCATTGTCCGGCGCCCCCCGCTGCACATTGAGCAGATTATCGCCATTCAACTGCATCGACACCTCCCGCACCAGCCGGTAGTTGAAGCTCCCGCGCAGTCGCGACACCCCACCGTACCGCAGCCAGTAATTCCGCAGCATCGCGCCGTTCAAATCACGCTCGCGCTCCGTCTCTGCAAGCGCCTGCCCGATCGCCAGTCGGTCGTAGCCGATCCAGTTTTCGGCGCGCGAAAATGTCGACGTCATCGACCACCGTGATGCCGTCCACGTCGCGCTCATACTCGCCGTGCGCGCGGGCACGTCCAGCATCCGGTCGCCGACGCGCAGATCGCCGCGATATCCGTAGGCAACTTTCGCGACACGGCTGTCGACAAACGCCAACGTCCCTGCCAGCGTCAGCCGATTCGTCTGGGTGCTCGCCTGCAACTCCCAACCGCGATTCGTGATCGCGCCCACGTTCTCGAGCAGATACGACATCGATCGCCAATAGCCGCCGCCGGCTTTCGGCGTCATCGTTGTCACCGCAACGGGCTGAATCAGCCCCGACGCCCGCTGATCGAAGCGCGTGACGTGCACCATCAGCGCGCGCCCAAAAAGCACATCGACTCCGCTCTCGATGCCCGATTGCGACTCAGGCTGCAACGAGCTCGAGGCCTGCACGACACTGCGTCCCATCCAGCTCGTGCCGCGGGTGAGAC
>JBKJTE010000026.1:0-13282 GCA_046590495.1 Gemmatimonas sp.
TTCCCGACTCGATCGATCGCATGCACCACCACCGCGTCGGTCGGCGACGCTGCCACGTTGCCGGGAACGTCGATCGTGCGCAAATCAGACGGCACGATGCGCATCGACCAGAGACTACCATTGCGCCATCTGACCGCCCACCACGAGAGCGCCTTTCCGCCATCGCCGCCGACGGTCACGCGAAGCGTCGCACTCGGCGCGGTCACTGCCACGACGCTCACTGTCGGCGCTGTCGGCGGCTGCGCGTCCAGCCACGGTGTTGCGGGTACCAGCGCCGTCGATGCGAAAACGCTGCCTACCAGCGCGGTTGCAAGGCCATCGCGATTCTGCTTGAGCGCCGACGTGTTGTACAACACCGTGCCTGTCGGCCCACCGGCGGTCGTGCTCCGTTGACGTGCGAGCGACACCTGCGAGGTAATCTCCGCCGCGGCATACGCGCTCGTCGTGCCGTCCGCCACCCGATATGCCGCGAGCCCAGGCCAGAGATGCCGGCGCATCGTATTCTGTTGCGTCCACCAATCAATCAACGCTGGAAAACTCTGCCCCGTCGATGCGATCGACCAGTACAGTTGCGGCGCGAAGTAGTCCACCCAACCACGCTGCAGCCAGAGGCGGGAATCCGCATAGATCGACGCGTACGAATCGAGCCCGGTGATCCCCGCGGGATTTCCCGGCCGCCAGATACCGAACGGACTGATGCCAACGCGAATCGTTGGCGACAGTGCGTGGACGTCACGATACAGGCGTTCGACAAACCGATTCACATTGTCCCGGCGCCAATCGTCACGCGCCAGTGCACCACCGGCCGAGCGATACCGGGCAAACCCTGCGCTATCAGGGAAGGCGAGATTCGGACATCTGGAATCGGGATACGGATAGAAGTAGTCGTCGAGATGCACGGCATCGATCGGATACCGACGCACCACATCCTGTACAACGGCGATCGCGTGATCCTGCACCACCGCTTCGGCCGGATCAAACCACAGCTGCGTGCAGAACGCGCGCGCAATGTCGGGTCGGCGCTTGGCGAGGTGCAACGGATCCATCCGCAACGTGTCGCTCAGATTGCCGGCGCGGAACGGATTGAACCATGCATGCAGTTCCAGGCCACGCGCGTGTGCTTCGGTGACCGCGAACGCAAGTGGATCCCACCCCGGATCGACACCCTGCGTTCCTGAGAAAGAACGCGACCACGGCTCCAGTGTCGACGGAAAGAGCGCATCGCCGTTCGAGCGGACCTGCAACACAATCGCGTTCAACCCCGTCGACCGTGCGACCTCGAGAATCGCGATCAGCTCGGCCTGCTGGGCGGCCACCGTAAGCCCTGTCCGTGATGGCCAATCGATGTTTGCCACCGTCGCAACCCACATCCCGCGGAATTCGCGCGGCAACGCCGGTATCGTCAACGCGACCGGAGGCGTTGGTGTCGTCGGAACGGTGGGTGTGGTCGGCACCACAGGCGCCGTCGGCGTGTCGCCACCGCACGCTGCAACCCAGACCAGCATGAGTGGGGCCACCCACGACCGCACCCATCGGCGCGGCGCACCGGGGCACTCGCTCGCCGGAGACTTGGTTACGTGAGCGGTCTTTTTGCAGGGCCGCGCATGCGTTGCACAGATCATTTCGTCTGTCACGTCGTAGTTCATGCCCGCCAACATATCGCGGCCCCTTGCCCCGCGCGCGTTGCTGCGCCAAGCTGGCCCCCATCATGCGCATCGGTATTGACCTCGGCGGCACCAAGATCGCGGGCGTAGCACTCGCCAACAGCGGACTCGAACTCGCGCGTCGGCGGGTGCCCACACCGCGCAACTATCGCGAAACGGTGGACGCAATCGCCGATATCGTCGAAGAACTCGAGCGTGTCACCGACATGGGCGACCGCGTCGCATCGGTGGGTATTGGCATTCCAGGCGTCGCCGCGCCCCACACCGGACTCGTGAAGAATGCCAACGCCGTCTGGCTGATTGGGCAGCCGCTCGGGCAGGATCTCGAACAGCGACTCAATCGACCCGTCCGGCTCGCCAATGACGCAAACTGCTTCGCGCTCTCAGAGGCAGCTGACGGCGCGGCGGCCAAGGCTCCAGTCGTCTTCGGTGTCATTCTCGGCACCGGAGTCGGCGCCGGAATTGTCGTGAACGGAGAGGTCCTCGTTGGCGCGAACCTCATTGCGGGCGAGTGGGGGCACAACCCGCTTCCGTGGCCGATGGACGACGAGCGTCCCGGTCCCCCGTGCTACTGCGGCAAGGACGGTTGTATCGAGTCATGGCTCTCAGGCCCCGCGTTCGAAGACGATCATGCCCGGCGCTCGGGCACGACACTCGCCGCGCGCGGCATCATCGATGCTGCTGAACGTGGTGAGCCTCACGCAATCGAGTCGCTCACCCGCTATCACGATCGGCTGGCGCGTGCACTTGCGTCGATCATCAACGTGCTCGACCCCCACGTCATCGTCCTTGGCGGCGGCATGTCAAACACGCCGGAACTCGCCCAGGCCACGAGCGCGATTCTCCCCAAGTGGGTGTTCTCTGACGCCGTGAACACCCGCATTGTGCACAACGTGCACGGCGACGCCAGCGGCGTGCGCGGCGCCGCGTGGCTCTGGCCGCTGAACACGAACGTATAGTCGGCACAGATGAACGCGACCCGCGTGCTCGCTTCGGCCGCGATCGCCGCCCTGCTGGTCGCCGCGTCAGTCATCTTCGTGCGCCGTTACGCAAGGCGTGCAGGACGACGCACGCTTCGCCAGTACCGCGCAGGCGTGGACCGGTTCAAGCTCACACGGAAAAGTTTTGTCATTGAGCAGGTGCTGGCCGAACACGCGGTCGCCGAGGCGGTACGCGCGCATTCCGCGCTCCACAGCGAAAACGAACACGTCACCTGGCAACGCGTCCGTCGCTATCTCGACGAAATCGTTCCCTTCTTCAACATCCTCGCCTACTACCAGCTTGGCTACTACGTCAGTCGCGCGCTGCTTGGTCTGATCTACAAAGTCTCGGTTGAATTCGAGCGCCCCGATCCCTTTCGCGGATTGCCGCGCGATTCGGTGGTCATCTACCTCATGAACCATCGCTCGAATGCAGACTACGTGCTTGTCGCGTACGTCATGATGGGCGACGTCTCAATTTCTTACGCCGTCGGCGAGTGGGCGCGTGCATTTCCGCTCGAGTATCTGTTCAAGAGTTTCGGCTCGTACTTCATTCGACGTCGCTATCGTGAGCCGCTCTACCACGCCGTGCTCGAGTCGTACGTCCAACTCATCACGCGCAACAGCGTCACGCAGGGTGTCTTTCCCGAAGGCGGACTGACTCGCGATGGCGCGTTGCGTCCGGGCAAGATCGGCCTGCTCGACTATGCACTCGGCGTGGCGCGCGATCCCGCCGTGCGCAAACGCATGTACGTCGTGCCGGTGGGCATCAACTACGATCGTGTGCTCGAAGACCGTTCACTGCTGCGCGAGCTGGAGACGCGCGCCGAACGACCCGTCACGTCGCGCGCCGCGCAGCTGCGGGAAGTCAGCCGGTGGATGCTCTTCAACACCGGTCGTTTCCTCACCGGACGGCTGCGCCGTTACGGTCGCGCGGCGGTGACCATCGGAACGCCAGTGTCCGTCAACGCATGGCTCACCATGCTCGACGAGCGCGGCGAACCACTCTTCGACTTGCCGCGCGCAGAACGCTTGTCCCGAGTGCAGGCCTTCTGCGACGACATGCTCCAACGCATTGGTGCCATCGTGCCGGTCACGCCGGTCCCGCTTGCCTGCGCGGCGCTGCAAAGCTTCGACGCCGACTTCGTGCCCCGCACACAGTTGCTCGAGCGCATGGAAGCGATGCGCGATGTGCTGATGGAGCTCAACGGACGCGTCGTACGTGCCGATCGCGATATCGCCGAAACGTTCGACCGCGCGTACCGCATGTTGCGGATGCGGCGCGTCATCGCGCGCACGGGCGACGGGTTTCTGATCCTCCCCAAAGGGCGCCCGCTCATCACCTATTACGCCAACAGCATCGTCCACCTGCTCGGCCCCTTCGCCGACGGCGTCCGCGCCCGCGACGCGCTCCCCGTTCACGAGTGGCACGCCTGATCCGTCCACGGCCAGTGTTGATCGGGGACTGGCGCATCCGGCGTGCCCCTCAATACTCTACGGCTGCAATACGACGATTGGCCCTTCGTATAACGGCTATTACCTCGGCCTTTGGAGCCGATGACGATGGTTCGACTCCATCAGGGCCTATAGCTCCTCCCGTCCGACGCGGCGACCGATTTCCCGTCCCGCGCCCCTGCCATGACCGCCCCATCCTGGGTAGCTTTTCAGGCTGTCTGTATTTTTTTGCCTTTACCTGGATTTACTCGCATGGACGGGCAGTCCACGTCGCGCAGTTTCAAGATTTTGTCAGGCACGTCCAACCAGCCGTTGGTCGATGAAATCGCGCGCCACTTAGGCACTGAAGCGTGCAAAGTCACCTGCTCGCGCTTCGCGGATGGTGAAATCTTCGTTCGCATCGACGAGAACATTCGCGGTGCTGACGTCTTCGTGGTGCAGTCGACGAACCCGCCCGCCGAAAACGTCCTCGAGATGCTGCTGCTTATCGACGCGGCGCGCCGAGCATCGGCCTCGCGCGTGACGGCTGTGTTGCCGTACTTCGGCTATGCCCGACAGGACCGCAAAGACCAGCCTCGCGTTGCAATCGGTGCCAAGCTGATGGCCAACATGATCGAGAAGGCCGGCGCCGACCGTGTGCTCGGACTCGATCTGCATGCGCATCAGCTGCAAGGCTTCTTCGACGTTCCGGTCGACCACCTGTACGCCGCGCCGGTATTCACGAATTACTTCCGTCGCAAGGGGCTGAGCAATCTCTGCGTCGTTGCGCCCGATGTTGGGTCGGCGAAAATGGCGCGTGGATTTGCGAAGCGGCTGGACGCGACATTCGCCATCGTCGACAAGCGTCGTCCGAAAGCCAACGTCGCCGAAGTGGTGAACGTGGTCGGTGATGTCGAAGGGCGCGACTGTCTGATTCCCGACGACATGATCGACACCGCAGGCACGGTTTCAGAGGCCGCGCGCGCACTCAAGAAGCTGGGCGCGAACGACATCTACGTCTGCGCCACGCATGCGCTGTTCAGCGGTCCGGCTGTCGAGCGGCTCACCAACGCACCGATCACCGAAGTCATTGTCACCGACTCCATCAGTCTGCCTGCCGAGCGTCAGTTCCCGTCGCTTCGCGTGCTGTCGGTCGGCGAACTGCTGGCCAAGGCCATTCGCTTTACCAACGCCGACCAATCGGTCAGCGTGCTGTTTGAGTGAACACTCAAAACTCGGAACTCGAACTGCGAACTCAAAACGTTTGTGGCAGTTCAGTTTGCAGTTGAAGTTTTGAGTATTCAGTCTCTGTGGACGGTTTGCTGTATTTAGCAGTTGCAGTTGCAGTTGCAGTTGCAGTTGCAGTTTCCGCAGTCGAGCGGCGGGCCGGCAAGCAATCGCTACTCCCGCGCCACCTATCACCCACAGGGTACCCGCATGGCAACATCATCACTCAACGCATCCGCCCGTTCCGAGAACGGCAAAGGTGCAGCTCGCAAAATCCGTATGGCTGGCAACATTCCCGCCGTCATTTACGGGCATGGCCGTCAGCCGATGTCACTGACGATCAATGCGCGCGAAACCGATCGTCTCCTCACGCGCATCGCGACCGGCGCGACGGTCATCGAGCTGAACATCGATGGCGCCGTCTCCAAGACGCTTATCCGCGAAGTGCAGCGCCACCCGTACAAGAAGCAGATCATGCACATCGACTTCCAGGAACTGGTAGTCGGTGAGACGATCACCATGTATGTCCCGCTCGCTTTCGTCGGCGTACCCGATGGCGTGCGCAACGAAGGCGGCATTCTCGACCAGGTCATGCACCAGTTGCACATCGCGGTCGATCCGGGAAGCATCCCGAATCACCTCGACGTGGACGTGTCGCACCTCAAGGTCGGCAAGTCGTTGCACGTTGCAGATCTCAAGCTCCCCGCCGGCATCAAGATCCTCGACGATGCCGAAGCCACGGTGTGCGTCGTTGGTCAGTCACGTGCCAGCATCGAAGCTGCCACGGCCGAGAGCAGCATCGCCGAGCCGGAATTGATCCGTAAGGTCAAGCCCGACGACACGAAGTAAGTCGTCGCTGTTCGTATTCACGACGGGGCGCGGGACGTTTCAGCATGGTCACTCCACGCTGGCGCGTTCCGCGCCCCGCGCGTCTTCCCCGTATGAAAGTCATCGTTGGACTTGGTAATCCTGGCCGCGAGTACGCAGACACACGACACAATGTCGGCTGGTGGTTCGTCGATCATCTCGCGCGCCGCTGGCTCTTTGATGCATGGCGCAAGGACGGTGAGAATCTCACCGCGTCCGGTCTCGTCGGCACAAAAAAAGTGCGTCTCGCCAAGCCGCAGACGTACATGAATTTGAGCGGCAGCGCACTGCGCCCGTTCCTCAAACGCGAAGGATTCGTTCCGGCCGAAGATCTCATGATCATCGTCGACGAAGTCGCCGTGCCCGTCGGCGAATATCGCTTGCGTGCCGCCGGTAGTCCGGGTGGGCACAATGGACTCAAGAGCGTCGAAGCCCAGCTCAAATCCGCGACCTACCCCCGCATGCGCATCGGCATCCGTCCGGTCGATGAGCGCCGGACGATTGGCGATCTCGCGGACTTCGTGCTGCACTCGATGCCGCGCGACGAACGCGAACTCGTCGAAGGCTTGTACGACCGCATGGCCGACGCCCTCGAACGCTGGCTGGCCGACGGCACGGAGAAAGCGGTCAGTTCGATGGGGCGGTAGCGGCGCGGCCGGTCCCATGGTCGCACGTCCTGACTGACGCGCACTGGAACCCTCCCGGCTCCACGCCGTACGATACGACGTTCCCCGCGGCAAGCCTGCTGCACCGAACGCTGCCGCTGTTTCCGCTCGGCTGCCCGACGCGACACCCCACCTCGATCTCACATGACGCGACTTTCTACGCGAATTTCCTCACGGATCTCTATGCGATTCATGTTCCGCTCCGCCGTCGCACTTGTTCCGGCGTTCCTCGGCGCGCAGGACGCGCCAAAGCCAACGCCGGTACCGGTCGTTCCGGCGCCCGCATCCGTGCTACCACTCAAGCACGCGCCGCAGCCAACCAAAGCTGCCATTTCGGTCGAAGACCTGATGACGCGCCTCTACATCTTCGCCGACGACTCGATGATGGGTCGCGACGCGGGGACCAAGGGGAACACGATGGGCACCGACTACATCGCCGGTGAAGTGAAGCGCATGGGGCTGATCCCGATGGGCGAAAACGGGACGTACTTCCAGACGTTGCCGCTCAAGGATCGCGCCTTTGACCCGATGTCATCGCTGATCGCGGGCGGTGCATCGCTCGAGTACGCGAAGGAGTGGATCGCGATCGGAACGTCGACGCTCAACAAGCCCGATCTCGACGTCGTGTACGGCGGCGCACTTGGCGACACGGCGCATTTGAGTGCCGAACAGGTCGCGGGGAAGCTTGTCGTGCTCGGCGTGCCGCTCAATGGCCCCTCCATCAATCGTGCAATCGTCGGGAGTGGCGTCGTACCGGAAGGTGCGGCCGCTGTGATGCTGGTGCTGCCGCCGCAGGTGGTCCCGGCGATTCAGAATGCGTTACGCACGCAGCTCAAGATGTTCACAGACAACGGAACAGACGAAACGCGAATTTTTCTCACGTCGACCGCGGTCAACAAGCTGTTCACCAAGCCACTCGACTCGCTCGCGCTCGGCGCCGTCGGCGCCAAGGTGCAGTTGAATTCGATTATCACCGCAACACCGATTCAGTATCCGGCGCGAAACGTTGTTGCACTGCTGCCCGGTTCTGATCCGAAGTTGAAGGCGCAGTACGTGGCCGTCGGTGCACACAACGATCACGTCGGTATGAGCCCCAAGGCGTTCGACCACGATTCGATGCGCATCATGACGCACATCGTTCGCCCGGGTGGCGCCGAAGATGGTGGCAAGCGTGCCACGCCGGAGCAGCAGACGGAAATCAACGCGCAACTTGCCGAATGGCGGAAGACGAATCCGTCACGCATGGACTCGACGTTCAACGGGGCTGATGACGACGGGTCCGGCTCGGTTTCCGTGCTCGAAATCGCGGAATACATGTCGTCGCTCAAGGTGAAGCCCAAGCGCTCGACGCTTTTTGTGTGGCACGTCGGTGAAGAGAAAGGACTGTGGGGTTCGGAGTGGTTCACCGATCATCCGACGGTGCCGCGTGACTCGATCGTTGCGCAACTCAACATGGACATGGTCGGCCGTGGCAATGCGTGGGACGTGACGGGCGCGACGAAGGAAGGCGTCGCGACGCACGGCAACACCGACTACCTGCAAATCATTGGCTCGCGTCGCCTCTCAACAGAACTCGGCGATCTGGTCGAAAGCGTGAACACGACCGGCAAGCACAAGCTCACGTTTGACTATTCGCTCGATGCGAACGGTCATCCGATGAACATCTACTGCCGCAGCGATCACTACGAATACGCGCGCTACGGTATCCCGATTGCGTTCTTCACGACCGGCGGACATTCGGACTATCACCAGCTCACCGACGAGCCTCAGTACATCGACTATCCGCACATGATGCGCGTCGCGAAGTTCGTCGCGGACGCCGCGATGAAGGTGGGGAATCTGGGGCACCGGATTGTTGTGGATCAGGCGAAGCCGAACCCGAAGGGGGTGTGCCAGCAGTAGCGGAGCCGTAACTGGGAATGCGAACTCACCACTTGGAACTACTCAGTACCGAGGGGTGAGTTCGAGTTTCGGGTTTCCAGTCGAACAGCGCCTTCAAGCACGCGACGTCGCAGGACAATGAGCATGCGGCGCAGCGCCTGCACTTCGGCGACCAGCGGAGTGAGGCGATGCTGCGGAATGGATTGCAAGCGAGCCGCGAGGTCGAGATGACTTTCGACCTCCGACGCCGAACCAATTGCGATCTGCAAGTAGCGCGCGAACTGTATCGGCCCCGCAGTTGACGCGCCCTCTGCGATATTCGCAGCGACTGAGCCAGACGCTCTGCGGAGCTGGCTCCGGAGCCCCGCGGAGCGTCGCTCCGACATCCGCTCCGTGACCCGCTGCACCTCGACGGCAAACCCCTGCGCTCGCTGCCACACGATGAGCTTCGTGAAATCCTGCATCGCGGCATTCTGTCACCGAGTCGGCCCCGGCGCGTAACCCGCCCCCCACTACATTTCCCCGCACGTAGTCCCTGGCGACTCGAAACTCAAACTGCAAACCAAAAACTGCAGTTCCGCACTCGAATCCCGCCGCCCGCTCTGATTTCGCGCACTCACTCCGCCCCTCGCCCATGCTCCGCCTCGGTATCGTCGGCCTCCCCAACGTCGGCAAATCCACCCTCTTCAACGCCCTCACCGCCGCCAAGGCCGATGCCGCGAACTACCCGTTCTGCACCGTCGAGCCCAATGTCGGTATGGTTGAAGTGCCCGATGACCGGCTGAACAAGCTTGCCGTGGTCGTGCAGCCCAAGCGCACCGTGCCCGCCGTGGTGCAGTTCGTCGATATCGCCGGTCTGGTCGCGGGCGCGTCCGCGGGCGAGGGATTGGGCAACAAATTCTTGCAGAACATCCGCGAGACGGACGCGATCGTGCATGTGGTGCGCTGCTTCGAGGACCCGGACGTCACGCACGTCATGGGATCGCCCGATCCGGCGCGCGACAAGGAGATCATCGAACTCGAGCTCACACTCAGCGATCTCGCGATCGTCGAAAAGCGACTCGACAAGGTGAAGCGCGCCGCGCGCACCGGTGACAAGGAATCGCTGCTTGAACTGCCGGCGCTCGAAGCGGCCAACGCGGCGCTTGCCGATGGCCAGCCGCTCTGGCGCGCGGGACTGCATAAGGCAGAACTCGCGCAGCTCGCAGGGATGCAACTGCTCACCGCCAAGCCGGTGCTCTACGCCGCGAATGTCACGGACGCCGAACTCGCGGGTGACGAAGGCAAGTACATCCTGGCCCTCAGGGCAGCCGTGGCCGCGAGTGGTGAAAACGCGGAAGTCGTCCCGTTTTCCGCCAAGATCGAAGCGGAATTGTCCGAATTGCCGCCTGAAGAGCGGACCGAATTTCTGGCGTCGCTGGGACTCGAAACAGCGGGCCTCGATCGACTGATCCGTGCCGGTTATCACCTGCTGGGGCTGCAAACGTATTTCACCGCGGGCGAGCAGGAAGTGCGCGCGTGGACGATTCATCGGGGCGACACCGCGCCTCAGGCCGCCGGCGTCATTCACACCGACTTCGAGCGTGGGTTCATCCGCGCTGAAACGGCATCGTTCGTCGACTTCATCGCGTACAACGGATGGAAGACGGCACGGGAGAAAGGGGCGGTGCGTTCAGAAGGAAAGGAGTACGTGGTACACGATGGTGACGTGCTCCTCTTCCGCTTCAACGTCTGAACGACGTGGCAATTGAGGTCGGATGGTGACCTGAAGCGTGTGATGGCACGACCCTTTTCTGTTCGCTTGGTGTATCTCGAAGAACGTCGGTCGCAGCGAGTGCGCGTGAGTGCGCGGCTCCACTGTGGCACAGCATGGGTGTACCGCTTTGGCTAATCGCAGCTATCTGATCTCGACTGTCTCTGTGCGGGTCCTGCTTATCGCAGGGCTTTTCATCGCTACGCCACGGCCTTGGGCGTACGCGCAGGTCGTCGATTCGTTCACGTCGACATCGGCGGCACCGAAACTCCCCGCCGACGCGATGAAGGTGCCGTTTTTTGTCGGCGAGAAGCTCGAGTACGAGGTGAAGTTCGGTTCGATCAAGGTCGGCAATGGCAGCATGGAAGTGCTCGACGTGGCCAACGTGCGTGGACGCCCGTCATGGCACACGCTCTTCCGGGTGACTGGCAGCATTCCGCTTTACAAGGTGAACGACCGACAGGAGTCGTGGTTTGACGTGACCACGCTTACCTCGCGACGTTTCCACCAGGACATCGAAGAAGGCAATTACAAGCCGAAACGGCACTACGAGATGTTCCCTGAGCGCGGCATGTACCAGAAGAACGACGAACCGGAGCAGCCGACGGTCGCGAACCCGCTCGACGAGGGGTCATTGTTGTATTTCATTCGCACGATCCCACTCGAAGTCGGCAAGGAGTACAGCTTCTCCCGCTACTTCAACCCCGAGGCAAACCCGGTCCGGATCAAAGTCGTGCGGCGCGAAACCATCGAAACACCGGCCGGCAGGTTCAAAACCATCGTCCTGCAGCCCACGTTCCGCACCAAAGGGCTGTTCAGCGAAAACGGCAAAGCCGAAGTGTGGGTAAGCGATGACGCCGCACGGATTGTCGTGCAGCTCAAGTCCCGGTTATCAATTGGATCGCTGAATTTGTATTTGAAAGGGCATAATACGAAAGGCGGGCGCTAGGCTTGCCCCGTCACCCGTCCCTCCCCTAGGTTTGGAGGTTCTACCGCACAGGCACTCGCCTGCGCGGCCCCTCCTCCCGCGGAACGGCACTGCGGGGGGCATCTCAAGTCCATAGGGAGGATTGCCGAGTGGCAAAGCTCAAGATCCGCCGCCAGACATCGCGGCGGTACGAAGCGGTATACATCTACGATTCCGCGCTCGAAGACACGACGATCGTGGAAAAGCTCGACAAGGTTCAGGCGCTTCTCGGTTTGACCGAGCCCGCCGAAATCGAGCACTGGGGCCGCCGCGCCCTGGCCTACAAGATCGGTCGTCACGAGAACGGCTACTACATCATCAGCCGGTTCACTGCCGAGCCCAAGGTTTTGCCCGGTTCGGCGAGGCCGAGGAGCGTCTGGACTTTGTCCAGCTTCTCGGCGATAGCCGCGTCTTCGAGCGCGGTATCGTAGATGTACACGGCTTCGTAGCGCCGTGTCGGGTTACGGCGAATCTTGAGCTTTGCCACTCGGCAATCCTCCCTATGGACTTGTCCTTTCGGACTTGGATGCCCCCCGCAGTGCCGTTCCGCAGGAGGAGGGACCACACGGCAACGGATGAATTCGGCCGTGGGCACTAGAGCCTTGCAATATCAGAGTGCCGGTCCGAATTATCAACCCATGTGCGGACGATACGGCTTCGGCAATCCTGCTCGCCTGAGCGAGCTTCCATTTGGCGTGACCCTGCCGCCTTCGGTACCCCGGTTCAATATCGGGCCCATGCAGTCTGTGCCCCTGGTGTTTCAGGACGGCAGTGATCGCCGCGCGGAGATGGCAAAATGGGGACTGGTGCCGTATTGGGCCGACGACCCTTCGATTGGAAGCCGCATGTGCAACGCGCGCGGCGACACGGTGGCTGAAAAGCCTGCCTTTCGATCAGCGTTCAGGTCGCGCCGGGCCCTCATGCCCGCCGAGTTCTTTTTCGAGTGGCAAGTCGTCGCGGGCAGCAAGACGAAGCAGCCGTGGTGCATCGCGCTGGAGGATGGCGAGCCGTTCGCCTTCGCGGCGCTTTGGGAACGGTGGCGAGCCAAGGGCAACCCCGATGCGGACCCGATACTCACGTGCGCGGTGATCACGACGGAGCCCAACGCGACGATGGCGCCCATTCACAACCGCATGCCAGTGATCCTGCGGGGCGACAATTTCGAGCAATGGCTCGACCCGGCAACTACCTCGGAGCAAGCGCGCACGCTGATGCGACCATACGAGGGAGCGATGCACGCGTGGAAGACCAGCACGCGCGTGAACAAGATCGGCAACGAAGGCGCAGAGAACATCAGGCCCATCGAGGGTTAGCCGCTACATTTCCGCCGTCGCTCCTCGTTTGCACACTCGTGTCCCCATCAACGCGTCATGCTTCGTCTCGGTATCGTCGGTCTTCCCAACGTCGGCAAGTCGACGCTCTTCAATGCGCTCACTGCCGCCAAGGCCGAAGCCGCGAACTATCCGTTCTGCACTGTCGAGCCGAACGTCGGCATGGTGGAAGTGCCGGACGGTCGACTGAACAAGCTCGCCGACATTGTGCAGCCCAAGCGTACGGTGCCCGCGGTCGTGCAGTTCGTGGATATCGCTGGCCTGGTGGCCGGCGCAGCGAACGGTGAAGGACTCGGCAACAAGTTTCTGCAGAACATCCGTGAGACCGACGCGATCGTGCACGTCATTCGATGCTTCGACGACCCGGATGTGACGCACGTGATGGGCAGTCCTGACCCGGCGCGCGACAAGGAGATCATCGAGCTCGAGCTCGCATTGTCCGATCTGGCGACCGTTGAGAAGCGGTTGGACAAGGTCAAGCGCGCCGCGCGCGCCAGCGAGAAAGAAGCGCTC